>DATHDR010000236.1:0-4786 GCA_035318965.1 Verrucomicrobiia bacterium
GCGCGAGGTGATCGTCGCCGGGTTCCAGGGCGGCGTCCCAGGTCCGGTCCGTCGCCTCGAACACCGGCTGCAAGCGGTTCGAGGCCGTCTCGTCCGGCCCCATGATCCTGAAGTTGCTTGGGTTGTTTCTGATCACGTCGCGGAGGTAGACGCCGAGGACGCGCGTGGCTTCGCTTGTGGTGGTGCCCGGCTTGGTCACGGACACCCCGTAAGCCCGGAAGTCGGGAAGCTTCAATTCCCTGAGCAGCTCCCCTCCATTGGCGTGGGGATTGGCGCTCATCCGGCGCTCGCCTCGGGGCGCGAGGGCCGCCAGCTCGGGCATCAACCGGCCTGACTTGTCGAACAGCTCCTCGGGCCGGTAGCCGCGCAGCCAGCCTTCGAGGATGCCCACGTGGTCGGGCTTGGTCTGGAAGTCCGTGATCGGAACCTGGTGGGCGCGAAAGGTGCCTTCGATCTGCTGCCCGTCGACGGTTTTGGGGCCGGTCCAGCCCTTCGGAGTGCGCAGCACGATCATCGGCCAGGGCCTGCGCGCGACCTCGCCGTGCGAACGGGCGGCGTCCTGGATGGCGGCGATCTCGTCGAGCGCCAGGTCGATCGCTGCCGCCAGCTGCTCGTGCACGGATTCCGGTTCTTCGCCGCCAACGAAAATCGGAGCGTGCCCATAGCCCACGAGCAGGTCGCGCAGCTCCTGCTCAGGGATCCTCGCGAGGAGAGTCGGGTTGGCGATCTTGTACCCGTTGAGGTGCAGGATCGGCAGAACGGCCCCGTCGCGCCGAGCGCTCACGAACTTGTTCGAGTGCCAGCTTGCCGCCAGCGGGCCGGTCTCAGCCTCGCCGTCGCCGACGATGCAGAAAACGGTGAGGTCGGGGTTGTCGAAGGCCGCGCCATATGCGTGCACCAGCGCGTATCCGAGCTCTCCGCCTTCGTGGATGGACCCCGGCGTTTCTGGCGCGACGTGGCTGGGGACGCCGCCCGGAAACGAGAATTGCCGGAACAGCTTTCGCATGCCGTCCGCATCGCTGGAGATGTCCGGGTAGATCTCGCTGTACGTGCCTTCGAGATAAGCGTTCGCAACCGCCGCAGGGCCGCCGTGGCCGGGACCCATGATGTAGATCGCGTCGAGGTCGCGGTTCTGGATGACGCGGTTCGCGTGAGCGTAGATGAGGTTCAAGCCAGGGGTCGTGCCCCAGTGTCCCAGCAGCCTCGGCTTGATGTGCTCGAGCTTCAAAGGCTCGAGCAGCAGCGGGTTGTCGAGCAGATAGATCTGCCCGACGGAGAGGTAGTTCGCCGCGCGCCAGTACGCGTTGATGAGTCGCAGCTCTTCAGCGCTGAGCGGAGTGCTGCTGGTCATTTTCTGGTCCTGGCCTTTGGCTTCGCTCTCCCTACTGCCTTGGTCACCGGTTTGGGTTTCGCCTTCGCCCGTTTGGCCGCCGGCCTGGGCTTCGCCCATGGTCCTCGTGTAGTGGAGAGCTTCTCGCGCAGGCCCGCCATGCGCGCCTTGCTGAGGTTGCTCCGCATGACCCAGGCGACATCTTTATCCGTCGAGCGCAGCCACTTTTCGAAATAGGGTTGGGCGTTCTCGGGAGCGGCCGCGGCGGCGACGCTCCAGCAGTAGCCAAGCGCCTGGCGAAGGACTCGGAAGTCCTCTCTCCGGCGATCCATCGCGGCAGCGAGCGAGCTGGTGATGCGATCCAGGATGGCCAGCACCTGTACCGCAGTCGAGCTTGGTCTCAGCAGGTCGGGTTCGCACAGCCCGGCCGCAGCCGCGCGCTGTATGTACGGCGCTTCACCCGCCCACACCTGCATCTCCGCCAAGAGGTGCGGCATGCTCTCGCGACCGATGCGCTGAAGCGCGATGGCCACGCCCTCCCGCACCCGCCAGCGGCGATCGGAGGCGAGCTCTCGGAGCCACGTCATCACGGTGTCGGGCTCCATGAGAGCCACCTTTCCAAGCCCGGCGGTGCCGCACAGCGCGAGAAACTCGTCGGCCGAAGCGGAAAGGCGCCAGAGCCGGTCTGAGTCGGCTTCGTCGCCGACCGCCTGCACGAGCTCGAGGTTCGCCCTCGGTCCCGGGAGCCCGGAGTGCTTCTTCAGGTATGGCTCCCAGCGCTTGAGGACCCTCAGCTCTGCTCGGTAGCCGTCAACGCGCCCTCCCATCTTCTTTTCGATCCTAAGCTACCGGCACATCACCTTTGGAGGAGCCATGGCAACTATCGACTTCGTTCACCATCCTCACCCGCAAACCGAGAGCCGAAGACTCACGAGGCCGCCGAGGGTCGCCGACGAGCACGTCGGATTCAACGGCCGCCTCGGGGCAATGATCACCCGCAGCGTCGGCACGATGTGGGCTTTCTATACCGCAGCTCTGGTCATGGCTCTCTGGATGGCGCTCGCTGGTCCGTCGTGGGGACCCCTCCACAAAGTGGACCCATACCCTTTCGCCTTCCTTCTATTTCTCGGCAACATCGTTCAGCTGCTGCTGATGTTCGTGATCATGGTCGGCCAGCGGGTGTTGGGCGCGGCAGCGGACAAGCGTGCCGTGGTCACGTACCAGGATGCGGAGGCGATCCTGCACGAGTGCCTCCAGATGCAGGAGCACCTCGTGGCCCAGGACAGGGCTCTCGAGGGCATCGTCAGCCGCATGGGAGAGCTCGAGAGGAGGATGGCGGGATAATGGTCGGGCGCCGGTAATTGGCGATCAGGGGTGAGTTAGTCCAATGACTCAGCAGGACGGGCACGTGGATCACGCAGGCAAAACGCATGACAGACGCAGGGTGATGGTCACGCAGCTGCTGCGCAGCCCGGTCTTGAACCCGGCCGGCGCCGAGGTCGGACGTCTCGAGGATCTCATCGTCAAGCTCGCCGAAGGTGGATATCCGCCCGTGACCGGCCTCAAGGTTCGCGTGGGCGCGCAGGACGTGTTCGTGGGCAAAGACCTGATCGAGAAGCTGGAGCCGGGCGCTGTCCGCCTTAACACGCACACGCTCCAGACGCAGCCGTTCCAGCGGCGGGCGGGCGAGGTGCTGCTCGCGGCGGACGTGCTCGGCCGACACCTTGTGGACGTCGCCCGCGGCCGCATCGTCCAGGCCCACGACCTCGTGCTGACCCCGACTGAAGACGGCTGGCAGCTCCACGGCATCGATCGCAGCCCCCAGGCCATGCTGCGCCGCCTGCTGCCGAGGCGGGGACGACCTGACCTGCGCCGGCACGCAATCCTGGATTGGAAGGACGTACAGCCCTTCGTGCGCCACGTTCCTACCGCCAAGCTTCTGATGCCTCTTCAGCGCCTGCGCCGCTTGCACCCGGCTCAGATCGCCGACATCGTGGAAGGGGCTTCGCACGAGGAAGGCGAAGAGATCATCGAAGCCGTCGAGGGAGACGCCGACCTGACGGCCGACATCTTCGAAGAGCTCGACCCCGAGCACCAGGTGGAGTTTCTGAAGTCCATGACCAACGACGAGGCGGCGCGTGTGCTCGACCGAATGGCGCCCGATGACGCCGCGGACCTGCTCGGCGAGCTCGACCAGGCGCGCCGGCTTCCGGTGCTCAACCACATGTCGGCGAGCCAGCAGCACAAGCTGCGCAAGCTGCTGCAGTATCACCCGACCACGGCCGGCGGCATGATGAGCCCGGATTACGTCTGGGTGGTTCGCGACTCGACCGTTGCAATGGCGATCGAGGCGGTGCGGACCGACGACAAGTCCCCCCACCAGCTGCTCAACACCGTCTTCGTGACCGAGCAGGACGGCAAATTCGTCGGCAGCGTCTCGCTGGCCGACCTCGTTCGCGCGGATGCCGCTCACAAGGTCGAAGAGCTGAAGCTCATCGACTGCAGCATTGGCGCCGGAGCGGACTTCGTGGACGTCGTCTTGATGATGGCCGACTACAACCTCACGGCACTGGGCGTGGTCGATGGATCGCGCAGCTTGATCGGCGCCATCTCGGTGGACGACCTGATGGAGGCGCTCGTTCCCGAGGAATGGCGCAACCGGGTCGAAGCGAGCACCGGGGTCTAACTCAACAGTGGCCGGGCGCGAGCCAACGGAAAAGGACTCGCGCTCGACCCAAAGGTCAGCGATCGCAGACGTGCACGAAGGCGACATCCACGGCGCTTTTGGGACGATCCGGCTCAGCGACGTCACTCCACGCCGCACCTGGCGCCGCCGACTCCTGACCCTTGCCGCAATCGTCGGACCTGGCCTCATCGTCATGGTCGGCGACAACGACGCGGGCGGCGTGTCCACCTATGCCCAGGCAGGACAGGACTTCGGCTACTCGCTTCTCTGGACGCTGCTCCTGCTGATCCCCGTCCTCATCGTCAACCAGGAGATGGTGGTCCGGCTCGGCGCGGTGACTGGCGTCGGCTACGCAAAGCTGATCACAGAGAGGTTCGGCAATTTCTGGGGCTGGTTCTCGGTCGGCGGCATCTTCCTCCTGAACTTCCTCACCATCAGCACCGAGTTCGTCGGCATCAGCCTGGCTGGAACCTACTTGGGCTTCAGCCCTTTTGTTGTCGTGCCGGTGGGGGCGCTGGTGCTGGTCGGCATCACGATCAGCGGAAATTTCCGGCGGTGGGAGCGCGCGATGTTCGTGTTTCTCTTCGCAAGCCTCCTGGTGCTCCCGCTCGCGGTGATGAGCCATCCGGATCCGGCCGCCGTGCTGAAGGGCTTCCTCCAGCCGGGAATCCAGGGCGGCCTGACCTCCAACTCGGCGCTGTTGATCATCGCCGTGGTCGGCACAACCGTCGCCCCCTGGCAGCTTTTCTTTCAGCAGTCCAACGTCATCG
>DATHDR010000237.1:0-2175 GCA_035318965.1 Verrucomicrobiia bacterium
ATTAAGATTGGGATGCCAATGACGAGGACTCGCTAAGCACTCTTAACGAAGAGCGTCTTGAACTGAACGGCTTCGCCGTAGTTGGAGAGAGCCTCGCGGGGGGCATCGATCAAGAGTATCCCTTTGAGGGCCGGGAAGGACTCCCGGTTTGTTCGCTCAAAGAAGGAGACGTCGATGACACCGCTGCGTTGGAAAATGATTGACGACATGCAGGCAGCTGGATTGGCGGCAGAGACCCAGACCGTCTATCTCCGAGCCGTGGCTGCCCTCGCCGCGCACTATCGGCGCGCACCAGATCAGCTGAGCGAGGCTGAGGTACGCACCTATTTGCTACATCTACGCGATCACCGCGGCGTGGCACACGGGACCTTTCAAACGCAGCACGGCGGCATCCAGTTTCTCTTTACCCAGACGCTCGGTCGCGAGTGGTCGCTGTTCTCAAAAAAAGAGTTCGCGCTCCCAAGCGCAAACGTCTGCCCAACGTCCTCTCCGATGCCGAGGCTCGTGCGATCATTGGCGGCGTAAGGAGTCCGGTTCAGAAGACCGCCATGCTCCTGATGTATGCGTGCGGTCTGCGCATCACCGAGGCTGCGACGCTCGAAGTCACGGCGATCGACGGCATCATCGGATTCATTCGCGTCATCGGCAAGGGTAACAAAGAGCGCCAGGTTCCACTGCCGCAACCAGTCCTTGCCGAGCTGCGCAGCCTCTGGAAGACCCATCGTGACAAGCGTTGGCTCTTCCCGAGCCCCCGCCAGGAGGGGCCGATCAGTCGCTATGCGCTGTGGCTGACGTTCAAACAAGCGGTCCGAGCAGCCGGGATCACGCGGCGGATAACGCCGCATTCCCTGCGGCATAGCTATGCAACGCGATTGCTCGAAAGCGGTGTGGACATCAGGGTGGTCCAGATTCTGCTCGGGCACGCTCGGATCGGGACTACCGCCATCTATACGCACCTGACCGAGCCGACGCGAGCTTCGCTCAAGCGCATCCTCGATAAGCTGATGACCGGCTTGTGACGCCGACCATCAGTCGTGATCGAGATCGCGGACGTCTTCCGCCGCTTCGCGGACGACTATCTGTCGGCGCATGGCGCGACCATCTTGCCGTCGCACCGGCGCGCCATCGCCGACATGCTTGCGTGTCGCACCGAAGCGCTCGGCGGACACCTGTGGCGCTGCGATCATTGCAGCGCCGAGGTCTACTCCTACCATTCCTGCAAGAACCGGAGCTGTCCCAAATGCCATGCTGATCAGACGGAGCGCTGGCTCGCCTCGCGCAAGGCAGAGGTGCTGCCCTGTCCCTACTTTCATGTCACCATCACCGTGCCGGAGGAGTTGCGGGACGCGCTGCGCAGCAACCAGAAAGATTGCTACACGCTGCTGATCAAGGCAGCGGCCGAGGCGATCATCGAGCTGGCTCGCGATTCCCGCTTCGTCGGAGCGACCGTTGGCGTCCTTGCTGTTCTGCACACCTGGACCCAGCAGCTCGTCTACCATCCTCATGTTCACTGCCTGGTGACCGGTGGTGGCGTGTCCGACGATGGCCGCCAGTGGCATCCGGCACGCAACGGCTTCCTGGTTCCGTTCGCGGCCTTGGCCAAGCTCGTGTGCGGCAAACTCAGAGCTGCGCTGTCAAAGCGCCGTCCCGATTTGATCTTTCCTGAGGCGGCCTGGTCCAAGCGATGGGTTGTCCACTGCACCGCTTGGGGAGAAGGCGATGAAGCCGTGCTGTGCTATCTCGCCCGCTACGTCTTCCGCGTCGCCATCACCAACAGCCGCATAGTCGGCCTCGATGAGAGTGGCGTTACGCTCCGCCATAAGCATCGCGCTTCGAACCGATGGCGCACCATCCGATTGAGCGGCCACGAGTTCATGCGTCGTTTCCTGCAGCACGTGCTACCTAAGGGCTTGCACAAAATCCGCTACTACGGCCTCTGGCACCCGACCCGGCGGGCGCACGCGCGGCAAGCGCGGCTTCTGCTGTTGCTCAGCCGCCCGGGGAGCTCCGATTTGGAGGCACCATCGTCCGAGACGGCCGGCGACGCTGCCGATCGGCCTGGCGACCACACGCCATCGGCTGAACGGCGCGTCTGTCCGTGCTGCCAGCAAGGCCATCTCATCCACATCGGCCGTCTCTATCCCAAGCAGCCGAGCGGGCCATGACCGTCAACGT
>DATHDR010000238.1:0-25868 GCA_035318965.1 Verrucomicrobiia bacterium
TCACCTCGGCGTCCTCAGGCTTGGGAGGCCGAAGCCGGACGAGCTTGCCCTGGATCACGGGGCCGTACATGCCCGAAGTGTATGAGAGCGATGGACATGCGATTCCGCACGTTTGGCCCCAACGGGGTTCATAGACGGCGCGAATTCCGCACATTTGGGGCCACCGCCGCGTAATCCGGAGCCGGACTAGCTGCTGGTATGGAGCTTCGCCGCTTCCTTTACGTCCACCGGCACGGCCGGGCCCTGCGTCGCGGCCAGGTAGAACGTGCGCAGGTACTGGCCCTTCGAGGTCGCCGGCTTGTTGCGAATCAGGGCGTCGACCAGGGCGGTCAGGTTCTGGTGCAGCTGCTGCGAGTCGAAAGAGACCTTGCCGATCGGGGCGTGGACGATGCCGAACTTGTCGGTCCGGAACTCCACCTTGCCACCCTTGACCTCGCGCACTGCGCGAGCGACGTCCATCGTCACGGTGCCCGACTTCGGGTTCGGCATCAGGCCGCGCGGTCCAAGGACCTTGCCGAGCGGTCCGACCTTGGACATCATGTCCGGCGTGGCGACTGCGGCGTCGAAATCGGTCCAACCCTCGGACACCTTCTTGACCAGGTCGTCGCCGCCCACGAAGTCGGCTCCGGCCTCCTGGGCTTCCTTGGCCCGGTCGCCGAGGGCGAACACGGCGACGCGCACCTTCTTGCCCGTTCCGTTGGGCAGCACGACCGAGCCGCGCACCATCTGCTCCGCGTGACGGGGATCGACACCCAATCGGATGTGCGCCTCAACCGTCGCGTCGAACTTCGAGATCGAGGTCTCCTTGGCCAGAGCGACGGCCGCGGTCGGGTCGAGCCCGCCGTTGCCGTTGCCCGCAATGGCCGCCTCGACCTTCTTCGCGGCCTCGATGTACTTCTTGCCTCTCTTCTTCGGCATTACTCGACGACCTCCAGGCCCATCGAACGGGCTGTGCCCTCGACCATCTTCATGGCCGCCTCGGCGTCATAGGCGTTGAGGTCTTTGCGCTTGGTCTCGACGATCTGCCGCAGCTGCTGGCGCGTCACTCGGCCTACCTTCTCGCGGTTTGGCTTCGCCGATCCCTTGTCGATCCCGGCGGCCCGCTTCAACAGGTTCACGGCGGGTGGGGTCTTGAGGACGAACGAGAAGCTGCGGTCCTCGTAGATGGTGATCTCCGCCGGAACGACGTCACCGGCTTGCGCCTGGGTGCGCTCGTTGTAGGCCTTGGTGAACTCCATGATGTTGATGCCGTGCGGACCCAGCGCTGTGCCCACAGGCGGCGCGGGAGTGGCTTTGCCTGCCTGCAGCTCGAGCTTGAGGATCGCTCGAACCTTCTTCTTGCCCATCTGAGTTAGCTCTTCTCTTCCTTACTTATCTATGTGGTGCGGTGGCCTAGTGGACCTTCTCGACCTGCAAGAGGTCGAGCTCGACCGGCGTCTCGCGCCCGAACATGTTGACCAGCACCTTGAGCTTGCCCTTCTCCGGGTTGATCTCGTCGACCTTGCCGTGGAAGTCCGTGAACGGTCCGTCGACCACCCGCACCGACTCTCCAACCTGTAACTCGACCCGGATCTTGGGCGCTTCCTGCTTCATCTGCTTCTGGATCGCCCGCACCTCTTTTTCCTGCAGCGGCACAGGGCTGTTCGCCGAGCCGACGAAGCTCGTCACGCCGGGGGTGTTGCGGACGACGAACCAGGACTCGTTGGACATCACCATGCGGACCAGGATGTAGCCGGGGAAGATCCGCTTCTGTACGTGGCGGCGCTTGCCGTCCTTGATCTCGATCTCGTCCTCCATGGGGACGAGCACCTGCAGGATCTTGTCCTGCATGTCCATCGACTCGATCCTCTTCTCGAGGTTCTTCTTGACCTTTTCCTCATGCCCCGAGTACGCGTGAACGACGTACCACTGGGCTTCCTGCTCTGTTGGCGTGCTCTTTTCGACGGCCACTACTTGACTCCGTTGTAGATGACGCGCTTGGCCAGCTCGCCCAGCAGGTAGTCGGTGCCGCCGATGAAGATGCCGAGCAGCACCACGGTGAAGATGACGACCAGCGTGTAGCGGTACAGCTCGCCGGCTGTCGGCCAGACGACCTTTCGGAGCTCCTCGTAGACCTCGCGCAGGAACCGCCCCGGAGCGAACTCCGACGGCCGGCCTTCTGCGCGCTTGTCGGCTGTTACAGCCATGTCTCTACTTGGTCTCCTTGTGGGGTGTGTGCTTGTGGCACCACTTGCAGTATTTGCTGAGCTCGATCCGGTCCGGATCGTTCTTCTTGTTCTTGAGCGTGGTGTAGTTGCGCCGCTTACACACGCCGCAGGCGAGGGTGATGATGTCTTCCATGGTTGGCTCTTTTGGTGGGGCTGAAAAGAAAAAAGCCTAGGTTACCTAGGCGCTGTCAATAGTAGCAGAGGCCCCGATCCGGACTTGATATTCAGCCCGGACAGAGTATAAGGAGCCGGGAAGCGCAACCAGATCGTCCACACAAGGAGATCGCGATGGGGTGGTTAAGGCGCGCACCGATTGTCGTCCTACTCTCGGCACTGGTTGTTTCCATGACGTCGGCGGGCGTCCTGGCGGCAGGCAACCCCGAACGCCAACCATTTGGGACGCCGCCGGACGTGGTCGGGCCATTCTGCGGAGCAGCGGTGGGCGACATCCTCGGGCACGTCGCCATTCAGCGTGAATACATCAAGACGTTCACGAGCAGCAACGGCGTGATCAGGTTAGGAGTCGAGGGTTATCAGCTCGACACTTTCACCGTGATCGCGACGCGTAAGACCATCTCCGTCAATGCCAGCGGTCCGGGCGTAATCACGATCTATCCGAACGGCACCGAGACGCTACAGCTTCGCGGGCACACCGTCTTTGTGGCGATTCCGCCCGCCGAAGCTCTGCTCCTGTACACCGGGAACGTCGTGGCCGATTTGTCGAACGGCACGATCGCCAGTAACACCGGTGGCGTCAAGGACCTCTGCCCCCTGCTGAGGTAGCGGCATAACCCGCGGCCCGGTCCACAGCGGACCGGGCCGTCTCATCCTCGTTACCCGGGCAGCAGGATTCGCACCAGGCTCTGACCCAGCCAGCCTGCGTAGCCTTCTGGAGTCCACCCCCTTTCTGCCCTGAGCAGCCGGTGGACTTCGGGGCTCGTCATCGTCCAAACGATGTCGGCGGCCTCCTTTTCCGTGAGGCCCTCCCTGAACCGACCCTTCGCGGAGAGCCAGGACACGAGCTGACCCATGTTCCTGTAGCGGTGTTCTTGCGAGCTCCGCCTCAACGCAGCGATGTCGGCGTCCACCGCGGCGGCTCCCCGCATGATGTCGTCCACCGGTCGGGCACGCTCGATGATCGAGCTGATATCGGCTGCGAAGGCAGCGAGCTGGCGCCGCGGGTTCGGCTCGCGGCGCACCGCTTGTGGCCCCGGCCGGTCCAGCAGGTCGACGGGGGCATCGTCGCCCCCGACTCGGACATCCAACAGGGCTTTGAGGACGCCCCGTTTGCTGCCGAACGCCGCGTATACGGTGTCGACCGCAACGCCGGCTTCGGAGGCGATGGCTTCGACGGTGGTGGCGGGGTAGCCACGCTCGCCAAATTGCTTCTCAGCCGCATCCAGCATACGGACGCGCGTCTGGCTTGCCTGCTGCCGGCGCAGGCCGGAGTCGTAACGCCGCCGCGCCTTGACTTTGCTCACGGTTTCATCCTACTATGCCTGTAGTCATCCTAGTATGCCTCGGATGAATTGAAAGGAGAAGCGACCCATGACGGTTTCGAACGAGGCGATCTACCGGCGGCTGATCGAAGAGGGCTTCAACCAGGGCAACCTGGCTGTCGCCGACGAGCTGGTCGCGCCAAACGCCCGCGAATACCAGCGCGGCTCAGAGCACGGACCGGAAGGAGTCAAGAAGACGATCACCTACCTGCGCTCGGCGTTCCCCGACTTCCGGATCACCATCGACGAGGTCGTGGTGTCTGGCGACAAGTTGTGGGCTCGGCAGAAAGGTGGTGGCACCAACCTCGGCAGCTTTGCCGGCCGGCCTCCCACCGGCCGGAAGGCCTTCATCGACGTGATCGACATCTGCCGCATCGAGGACGGAAAGATCGTGGAGCACTGGGGAGTCCCCGATCAGCTCGGCATGATGATGGCGCTCGGCCTCATCGCCCCGCCTGTGCGTCCTGCCCCGGTCATGGCTTAGTCATCCTGGTCCGGTCCAACTCGGACCGGGCCATATGATTCGATCAAATGTCCCCTTCCACCGTTGCAGTTCTCCACGGCGACCAGACCGGGGAGGAGCTGCTCCGCGAGGCGCTGCGCCTGCTGGAACCGGATCTGCTTGGGCTGCAGATCGAAAAGCGCGACTTCGACCTCTCGCTCGAGGAACGCCGCAAGACCCGCAACCAGGTCGTCCTGGACGCCGCGAAGGCGCTTCGAGAGTTCGGTTTCGGCATCAAGGCGGCCACGATCACACCGGAAGGGGCCGGCGACGTGGGCAGCCCGAACGCGATCCTGCGCAAGCAGATCGACGGCCGGGTGATCGTGCGGACCGGCCGGCGAATCCCGGGCGTCCGTCCTCTCGCCGGCGTCCACGCCCCTATCTCAGTCATCCGCATGGCCGTCGACGACGCTTACGGCGCCAAGGAGTGGCGAGAAGGGCATGGGCCCGACGAGTGGGCTTTCCGGACCGAGAAGATCAGCCGGCGGACCTGCCGCATCGTCGCCGACTACGCCTTCACCCACGCCCGCCGGATCGAGGCGAAGGTCTTCGGCGGACCCAAGTTCACCGTCAGCCCCGTCTACGAGGGAATGTTCAAGGAAGAGCTTGACGCCGCGGCCGAAAGGCATCCTGACGTTCATTACGACCCTCAGCTCATCGACGCCACCTACGCGCTGCTGCTCGCCACATCCGGGGAGTCGCTCGTGATTCCGGCCCTCAACCGCGACGGGGACACGCTGTCCGACCTGGTGCTGAAGATGTTCGGGACCATCGCCGGCGCCGAATCCGTTCTGCTTGCGTTCGACGACGCAGGCGCCGTCACGGTGGCGATGACCGAGGCGCCGCACGGGACCGCTCCTGCGCTGCAAGGCAAGAACGTGGCCAACCCGATGGCCATGATCCTGGCCGTGGCGTCTTTGCTCGGCTACATGAAAGGCGACCAGCCCCGGCAGGCGTCACGAGCGATCTACGAGTCCGCGCTGGAGGCCGTGTCGGATGGGATTCGAACAGCCGACCTGGGCGGGCACGCCTCGACCACCGACTTCACGGACGAGGTGATCCGCCGCGTGCGGACCAAGATCGAAGTCTGGAGCGCGCTCGCCGACGTCGAACGCTGAAACGTCCTCCCCGCTCCGGTACCTGGCGCTCGGCGATTCCTACACGATCGGCACCGGCGCCTCCGACCCCTCCCGCGCCTGGCCGTCGATCGTCGCGGAGCGGCTCGAGCACCAGACCGGCCGCCACGTCGAGCTCACGAATCCCGCCGTGAACGGTTTCACCACACTCGACCTGATTCAACACGAGCTCCTTTATCTCCGGCGGACCAAGCCCGAGCTCGTGACGATCCTGATCGGGGTCAACGACCTTGTGCAGGGCCGAACGCCGGAGCAGTACCGCGACTCGTTGGCGCAGATCTACGACGCGGTCGCCGAGCTCCACGTCGCGGCCGTCTCGATTCCGGACTGGTCATTCGTTCCCGCCGCGGCCGATTTCGGCGGGTCAGACCGCGTCGGCCGGTTGACCGAGGTCTTCAACGAGGTCGCGAAGGAAGAGGCGACGGCGCGACGGTTCGAGTGGATCGACATCACAGAGGTGAGCAGGTCGGGCATCGGCTCGCCTGGCTGGATCGCGTCGGACCGACTCCACCCGGGCGATGCCCAGTACGCGGCGTGGGCGAATGTGATCTGGGAGCGGATCAGGCCTGGATTTAAACCGTGATCCTCTTGAAAGACTCGGCGTATTTGTAGCCGCCCCGTTTTCCCACTTCACCGTGGCGCTTGCGCATGAACTTCTCGAAGTCCCACTCGCGCCCCGGTTTGGAAACCTGGCTCCTGTGCTTGCGCAGCGCCGTGATCTTCTGGTCGAGGGTCGAGCTGATGTCGACGAGGTAGTCGCCCGAGGTCCAGAAAGGGATCCATACCTCTTTGACTTCGTGAGGCTCGAAGCCCTCTTTGAGCAGGCTGCGAAATGCGCGCGGGTTGCGCGAGTCGGGATAGACGGCGGCCATCGTCGCTTCGCCGACTGCCAGGTGGTCTGGATGCGATCCGCCCATGGGCGCGTCCAGGACCCGTCCGGGGATATGTGTGATGACGAGCTCCGGCTTGTACTTGCGGATCATCCGCACGATGTCGTGACGGAGCCTCAGGTCGGCAGCCAGGTGGCCATCCTTGTAGCCGAGGAACTCCACCTTCTTGACCCCCAGCACCTTCGCCGCGGCCTTCTGCTCCTTCTCGCGAATCGCGACCAGCTCGGAGTCCTTCTGCTTGGGGTCCTCACCGCCCTGCGATCCGTCGGTGACGATGGCGTAGACCACCCGCGATCCATTCTTGGCCAGCTTGGCGATCGTCCCACCGGCCCCGAAGTCAGGATCGTCAGGATGGGCCGACACCACCAGCACGCTGTTGAACTTCGGCATGTGTGAGTTGGACCGAGAGCTCCTGGTCGCGGTTTTCCTGGCCGGTTTCTTACGAGTCGCCACGTCACTGAATGTAAGCGATCGAAGGAGCCGGCTGTTCCGAGGCTCCATTCAACTCCCCATCATGTGGGGAGGTTGGAAGCCGCTCGCGGCTTCCGGGTGGGGTGTACCCCCTTGCTTTAACGGCGGACTCTGGCGGGCGCCCCCAACGACGCAAGCGGGATCGCCGGCTGGATCGGCGTCCACAGCGCCTCCAGCTGTTCGGGGGTGAGTCGCGCCCGAGACGCGATCACTTTTCCGCCGAACGCGGCGGTCTTCACGGCCGCCCAGCCCCCGCTCCCCGCCAGCCGCATCGGCACGGTGACCACCGCGGCAAGCGCGGCGGCCTCCTCCGCGGGTCGTGCGGCCCCATCGATCGTCGCTTTCGACAGGACGTCGGAGGCGTCCTCATCAACCTGCCACGGCCGCGCCAGGAGGTTGCACTGGCTGGCCCCCAGGCGACCCACCGCCGTGACGTAGCGCGAAACCATGGCGCCGAGCGACCTCGGATTCGTGGCCGGTATCGCGGACGCGAAAGGAGCGTAGGACGCGGCGAACTTGATCGGCGTCAGGTGGTGGCGGCGGACCAACGCCGAAACGGCATGCCACGCGGCCACCGCCTCGTCATCCGAGCGCCCTCCGAAAAAGTCGATCAGCGCATCGCCGGCGTTGACCAGGGGCGCCACGGCCTCTTCGTTCGCCGGCAGCGCGGCATCGGCGACCCTCTTCCAGTCGTTCTTGCCCAGCGACGCCAGCTGGTGGGCGAAGCCGCTTCCGTTCACGTAGTCGAGGAGAATCGTGTGCGCGAACGGCGCGTACATCTCCTTGACCTGGTCGGTCCTCATGGTGCTGTGCGACTCGACCGCGTACCCGGCCCGCTCGACAGCCGCGAAAGCCCGGCAGCGGGTGAACGTGTCCAGCTCTCGAGTGCCCTCGATCGTGGCCAGGATTGACCTCACGATGCCCGCCGGCTCGCTGGTGATGTCCCTCGTGACGGTCGCCACGAGCTTGCGGCGGTCCAGCACGCGCAGCCACTGGATGGGCGTGAGCTCACCGACGCCCTTGATGAAAGCGGCGACTTCGGCGCTGTTCAGCCCGTAAGGCGCCGCCGCCTTGGCCGGCGTCGCGGCCGTGACGCGCCGCCGAGGCGCCTTGATCGAACGGATCGCGCTGCTGACGGCTTCTCTCATCCTCTCGCCTGCTGGTTGGTGGTAACCCTCGGACAGCGACTCGAGCGGAATGACTTCCTTCAGGGGTGCCCAGAGCTCAGCAATCTCGGTCTTCGACAGCTCGGACATGCACCCGAGCACTCGCCCGCCGTGAACCGCGGTACGGACCGCGGCCCATCCCGAGTCGCCGGTGAGGTGCGCGGGAATCACGGTGAGTGCAGACATCGCGGCCGCTTCCTCGCTCTTTACCTCGGGGTGCTTGGTCACCGCCTGCAGCAGCGCGCGAGATGCCCCGGGCTCGATCCGCCACCGCCGCCCGAGGAGCTTGCATTGCGCGGCGGACAGCCCCTCGAGGGCGACCAGGAAATGCCGCGTCATGGGGTCCAGCACGTCGGACCCGGCCACCGGGATGAGCGTGGCGAACGGCGCGTAGTGGGCGGCGAACTTGAGCGCCGGCAGGTGGGAGCGCATGACCAGCGCCGACATCGCCTGCCAGGCCGCGACCTGTTTCTCCTCGCTCTTTTTCGCGAGCGAATCGAAGAGCACCTCGCCGGCTCTCGACATTGGCTCGGACAGGCGCTCGTCGCTGCTGCGAATCGCCGCCTGGATCGAGCGAGCCGACTCCTCCCCCCTGCCCCCCTCCTTGGTGACCGACGCGACCAGGCGCCTTACCGCGAGCACCTGCCTCCACTGCCATGGCGTCAGCTCCGTGACCGCTTTGATGAAGGCCTCGACCTCGGAGGTGTTGGGTCCGAAGCGCCGGGTGGCGTCGTCATTGGCGCGCTGAATGCGGCCAAGCAGGCCGTGAGGTGAGGGCATCCCAACCTCAATTTTGGCGGGGTCGCGGCCCTTTAAGGCCGGCTTAAACGGTCTCCACCTTGATCAGGTTGGTCTGGCCCGCCAGGCCCACCGGCACCCCGGCCACCACCACCACCCGATCTCCCGAGCGGACCAGGCCGCTTTGCCGGGCGGCCGAGGTGGCATTCGCCACCATCTGGTCGGTGTCGGAACCGGGGCTCACCAGCAGCGGAATCACGCCTGAATAAAGGGCCGTCTTCCTGAGGACCTCCGGGTGCGGGCTGGCGGCGATCACCGGCACGCGAGGCCTGGCCTTGCTGCATCGCAAGGCGGTCGTGCCGGATTCCGTGAAAGCGATGATGACCCGAGCGCCAAGCTCATCGGCCGCGTTTGCCGCGGCGTGCGCGATCGCGCTCCCCACCTGACCCGGCTCACGCCACATCTGGCGAGCGCGCTGAAAGTCCGGGTGCCGCTGTGCCGACAGGCAGATCCGGGCCATCGCGCGCACCGCCTCGATCGGATGCGCGCCGACCGAGGTTTCCTGCGACAGCATCACGGCGTCGGTGCCGTCCCAGATCGCGTTTGCGACGTCCGAGGCCTCGGCCCGCGTGGGGCGGTTGGAGGTGACCATCGACTCCAGCATCTCCGTCGCTGTGATGACCGGTACTCCAGCGCGGTTGGCCCGGTCGATCACCTCTTTCTGGACGGCCGGCAGGTCGCCGAGCTTCAGCTCTACGCCGAGGTCGCCGCGGGCGACCATCACCGCGTCGGCGACCTCGAGGATCTTGCTGAGGTTGCGGATCGCCTCGAGCTTCTCGAGCTTGGCGATCACCGCCGCCCGGCATCCGTGGTCGCTCAAGTGCTGCTGGCAGGCCAGGATGTCCTCAGCCTTCCGCACGAACGAAAGGGCGAGGTAGTCCACACCCAGCTCGACCGCGAGCTTGAGGTCCTCGAGGTCCTTCTCCGTCAGCGCCGGCAGCGGCAGCGCGCGGCCGGGGACGCTGACCCCCTTGCGCTCGCCGAGCAGGCCGCCGCGGACCACCGAGCACTCGGCCCGCCCATCGGCGACGCTTTTCACGAGCAGCTCGATCCGCCCGTCGTCCAGCAGGACGCGATCCCCGCGACGCAATGCCTCCACCAGCTCTTGGTGGCTGACCTCGATCTCATTTTCAGCGCGCCGCGGCTCAGCGACGAGAAAAACGGTGCGGCCCCGCACCAGGCGCTGGAACGCAGACTCGAGCGCTCCCGTGCGAATCTTCGGACCTTGCAGGTCGCCGAGGAGCGCGACCGGGCGGCCCGCTGCATCTGCAGCCTCGCGCACGTTGGTCGCGACCTGCCGGTGCGTTTCGTGGTCGCCATGGGAGAAGTTCATCCGCGCCACGTCCATGCCGGCGGAGATCATCGTGCGGAGCACCGCCGGCGAGGAGCTCGACGGGCCGATGGTGCAGACGATGCGGGTGCGGCGGATCTGAGTCACTGGTCGATCAGCCTGTCGCGCGCGGCCTCGACCGAGGCGTCGCCGAGCAGCCGCTTGAGCTGCGGCCAGGCGTGAATCACGTTGTGGTCATCGACGATCACCCGTTCCACTACCCGAGCGGGCGGTGCATGTAGAAATATCCAAGAGCGATCAGGTTCTGGTCGATGCCGACAGTCGCGGTGATCGACTGCACGAACCCGAAGAAGGCCTGGCTGACAGGCGCGACCAGGAACAGCGCGGCGAACACCGCGAGGATGCCGAGCTGACCGTATTGAACCGCCAGGCCCTGCAGCGAGTAGGGCAGCCACGGCCTGATGATCCCGAAACCATCGAGGCCGGGGACCGGCAGCAGGTTGAGGACCAGCGCGATCGCCTCAATAAATCCCAGGAACGCAAGCGCGGCGAAAAAGCCGGCGTTGGTGTGCGTGACCCACGCTGCGTGGCCAGGGATCATGAATGGAATCGCGACGAGAAGACCGCAGAGCAGCGTGCCGACCGGGCCGGCGACCGACACCGCCGAATCCCACGTGCGGCTGCGCAGCGCTCCGCGGTCTATGTAAACAGCTCCACCCGGCAGCCCGATCCCACCGAGCAGCAGGAACAGCACCGGCATGACGAGACTGAGCAGGATGTTCGAGTAGCGGAGCGGGTTCAAGTCGAGGTATCCGGAGGATCGCACGCTTCGATCGCCGCCGAGGTATGCGATCAGGGCGTGGCCGAACTCGTGGATGCACACCGAGGTGATCCAGCCGGCGGTGACGAAGACGATCGTCAGCGCTCCGACGTATGACGAAAGGATCCCAAACCAGAGCAGCGCTCCCGAAATGGCGGTGGCCGCGACCAGGCCGATGAACACAGGGCTGACGCGGAGGACCCCTCGCAGTGACGGCAAAGGCTTGCGCCGCAGGGCGGCGTCGGGCCGAGGAGTGGCCGGGGTGCGAGCGCTCTCCGTTCTTCCACGCTGTGGCTGCGACCGGCTGCCCTGCTGCCGGTCCGATTCGCCGGGAAGGAAGTCTTTGACTCCTGTCTGAAGGTGCTGTCGCACGTCGTAAAGAGTCAGGCCGGCCTTCTGCAGCACGGCCGCTGTCGCATGCGAATCGCTGTAGAGCATGGCAAGCAGCAGGTGTATCGAGTCGACGTGATAGTGGCCGAGCACCTGGGCCTCGCGATTTGCGTTGACCAGGAGCTGGCGGAGTGGGATCGCCTCCCCCTCGGCACCGTCGGCCGAAAGCTGCGCGAGGAGGTTGGCCGGGTCGACGCCGGCAGCACGGATCGCCTCGTCAGCCAGCGAGCCGCGGCTGGCAAGCGTCGCGCGGAGGACGTCGATGGGGGTCGCCGATGCTCCTCGCGCGTGCGCCATCGCGGCTGCGCGTTCGAGGATTTCGCGTGCTGAGCGGGTAAGCGGAATGTCGGCGGTGGCGCGCTCGAGCTCGGCGGTCGGATCAGACATTGGCGGCTCTCTGCCTGGTGACCTCGTAAAGGAGCGCTGCCGCCGCGGCCGACGCGTTGAGGCTCGCGATGTGGCCCTTCACCGGCAGGCGAACGCGCGCGTCGCAGCGCTCCTTGACCAACCGGTGCACACCTTCCCCCTCACTGCCGACCACCACGCATACGCGCTGTGTGAAGTCGAACTCCCACGCCTGCATCTCTCCTCGTGGGTCCAGCGCGACGCACCAGATGCCGGACCGTTTGATCTCGGGGACCGCGGACGGCAGGCCTGAGACATGCGAGATGCGCAGCAGCTCGCTCGCGCCCGAGCTTGCCTTCACTGCCGCGGGTGACAGCGGGGCGCTTCGGTGCTCGGGGATGATCGCCCCCTCGGCGCCGGCCACCTCCGCGCTCCGGAGGATCGCCCCGAGGTTCTGCGGGTCCATGATCGAGTCGAGCGCGACCAGCAAAGAAGGATTGGTCGCGATCAGCTCCTTCAGCGTCCAGTCTCGTCGAGGCTTTAGCTCAGCGGCCACGCCCTGGTGCACCCCCGGCGCGATCACGTCAAGCCGATCGGTCGCCACGACCTCGATCCGGGTCAGGCGCGCGAGCTCGTCCAGCCTTGGATCGTGGCCGAGCCCCGACGCCTGGTAGACCCTGACCACGCGGCCCGCCCGCGCGGCCTCGAGCACCGCGTTGCGGCCGTGGATGAGCGGAACCGCGCTGGCAGCTGCACTGCGCGGCACAGGGCGCTTTACCGGACGCGGCGCCATCGCACTCCGTCCTTGGAGTCCTCGAGCGCGATGCCTTTCTGGCGCAGCTCGTCGCGAATCTGATCCGACCGGGCAAAGTCGCGCGCCTTGCGGGCCGTCTCGCGTTCCGAGATCAGCCGCTCCACCTCGTCGGCGAGTCCAGGCTCCTCGGCGCGAACAACGTCCAGGTGGGCGTCGAATTCCGAAATGAACGCGAGCAGCGCCTCGCGAGCGTTGGCGCCGACCCGGCCGGCGTCCAGCGCAGCGTTTGCCTCACGCACCAGCTCGAAGACAATCCCAACGCCTTGCGGCAGGTTGAGGTCGTCGTCGAGCGCTTCACGGTAAGCGGAGCGAAGTTCTCCGATCCGTCGAAGCAGCCAATCGTCAGCCGCGTCGGTCGGAGCAGATCGCCGGACGCGGTCCGCAAACTCGCGCAGGCGCCGGACCTGCTCCGCTGCGGCATGCAGCCCTTCGGTGCTCAGCCGGAGCCGGGCGCGGTAGTGCGCACTGGCGACCAGGAAGAAGCGCACTGCCACCGGGTCGTGGCCGGCGTCGACGAGGTCGCGCAGCGTCGTGAAGCCGCCGGCGCTCTTGGACATCTTCTCGCCAGTGGCGTCGGTGAGGTGCTCGGAGTGCAGCCAGACGCGGGCGAACTGCTTGTGGTTGGCAGCCTCCGACTGCGCGATCTCGTTCTCGTGATGCGGGAACATCAGGTCGACGCCGCCGGCATGAATGTCGAACGTGTCGCCCAGGTACCGCTTGCTCATCGCCGAGCATTCGATGTGCCAGCCGGGCCGTCCGCGGCCGAATGGCGCGTCCCAGGCCGCTCCGAGCTTCTCGTCTTGAGGTTGCGCCTTCTTCCACAGCGCAAAGTCGCTGACCGACTCCTTGTCATATTTGTCGGTCGCGACCCTGGCGCCGGCCTTGAGACCGCTGCGGTCGACGTGTGAGAGCGCCCCGTAGGAAGGGAAGCTCGCGATGCGGAAGTACACGTCGCCGTCTGCGACGTAGGCGTACTGATGCTCGATGAGTGCGCTGATCATCTCGATCATCTCGGGGATGTGCTCTGTCGCGCGAGGATAGTGCTCGGCCTGTTGGGCGCGCAGGGCCGCCATGTCCTCAAAGAAAGCAGCCACGTATGGCTCGACGTACTCACCGATGGTGACGCCGGCATGCATGGCCTGGTCAAGGATGCGGTCGTCGATGTCGGTCAGGTTCATGACGTGCGTGAGGTGATAGCCGCTGACCTGCAGGTGGCGCCGCACCAGGTCGTAAAAGAGAAATGCGCGCAGGTTGCCGACGTGGGCGAAGTTCCACACGGTCGGCCCGCACGTGTACATGCCGACCTGGCCTGGGGTGAGGGGTTGGAACTGGTCCTTCGTTCCCGTCAGCGTGTTGTGAAGCCTGAGCGTCACGCTTTCTCTATCAAGGCGACGGCCTGGGCGGCGATGCCACCCTTGCGCCCCAGAGCGCCCAGACCTTCCGGCGAAGTTGCCTTGACGCTTATATGCCCGACGTCGACCTTCAACGACCGAGCAATGTTGTCTTGCATCTGGTGCAGGTGTGGATGGAGGCGCGGTTCCTCCGCGATCACGGTGGTGTCGATGTTCACGACCCGGTATCCGGCCGAACGCATCGCTTCGGCCGCGGTCGACAGCAGTGCAAGGCTCGAGGCGTCCTTGAATCTCGGGTTGTCGGATGGAAACAATTTGCCGATGTCGCCCAGGCCCGCCGCGCCGAGCAGCGCATCGATCACCGCATGCGTGAGCACGTCGGCGTCCGAATGGCCGTCCAGCCCCGTCGGGTGGCCGATGACAACACCGCCGAGGATCAGGTCGCGCCCCGCCCTCAAACGGTGGACGTCGTATCCAATTCCAACCCTCACGCGGTAGGGGCTTCC
This sequence comes from Verrucomicrobiia bacterium, assembly GCA_035318965.1. Classification (GTDB taxonomy): domain Bacteria; phylum Chloroflexota; class Dormibacteria; order Dormibacterales; family Dormibacteraceae; genus Palsa-870. Next base: position 14,188 of record DATHDR010000238.1, read on the forward strand.
TGCTCTTTGATCAACGCCTCCACGACCCCGAGGTCTTCGGGGGTCGTGAGCTTGATGTTTGCCGGCTCACCCTGGACGACGGTCACCGCGTGGCCTGTCGCCGCCACCAGCTGAGCGTCGTCGTCCCCGACGAGGCCGGCATCGGCCGCCTCTCGATGCGCCCGCGCGAGCACCTCGTAGGCGAACGCTTGCGGCGTCTGCGCGAGGACGATGCGCGAGCGGTCGAGGCTCTCGACCAGGCGGTTGCCCTCGACTCTCTTCACGGCGTCCCGAGGAGAGATGGCGGGGAACGCCGCCCCTGATTCCATCGCCGCCGCGAGCACGCGCCGCACCAGCGCAGCCGTCGCGAGCGGCCGCGCGGCGTCGTGCACGAGGACGAAATCACATTCGCCCAGCGCAGCCAGGCCGGCACGGACCGATTCCTGCCTGCTCTCGCCGCCGGCCTTCACGACCACCGGCTTGCGCGGATGCAAGGACGCCACCTCGCGTTCGGCATTCTCGAGCCGGCTCGGGGGTCCGACGACCACGATCCGGTCCACCTCGTCCAGCGCCAGGAACAGCTGCAGCACGCGCGCCAGTGTGGTCCGGCCGTTGAGCTGGACCAGCGCCTTGCTCCCGCGGCCGAGCCGCGAGCCTGAGCCCGCCGCCGCGACGATCGCTCCTACCGTCACGCGGTTTCCTCGCGCTTCGGGCGACTGTTCGTACCCCGACGCCCTTCGAGCCCAGCCGGCTCGGCGAAGATCATCCGCCCGGCGGACGTCTGGATCACCGACGTGACCACCGCCGTGATGGTCTGGTTGAGCAGTCGGCGGCCGTTCTGGATCACGACCATGGTGCCGTCGTCGAGGCTCCCCACTCCCTGGCCCTGCTCCTTACCTTCCCGTGCGACGGTGACGACAATCTCCTCACCAGGGATGGCCACTGGCCGCATCGCCTGCGCCAGCTCGTTGAGGTTGAGCACGGCCACGCCTTCCAGACGCGCGATTCGGTTGAGGTTGAAGTCGTTGGTCATGATCGCCCAGCTCTTGCGTTTGGCGGTTCGAACCAGATGCGCATCGATCTCCGTACCCGTCGGCGCCTCGTCCTCCTCTACCAGGAGGTTGATCGAGGCGTCCTTCTGCATGTCGGTGAGCACGTCGAGTCCGCGGCGCCCGCGACGGCGGCGCGTGGCATCGGCCGAGTCGGCGACCATCTGGAGCTCGCGCAGCACCGAGCTGAGGATCACCAGAGGCATGTCGAGAAACCCCGTCTTTGCGATGTCCAGGATGCGGCCGTCGATGATGACAGATGTATCGAGCAGCACCGCGCCCAGGCGATGGCTGTCTGTATTGCGATCGCCGCCGAAGAACAGCGAAGCCAGCTCAGCCCGGCGCGTGAGCCCGACCGAGGTTCCCAGCGCCGCGAGCAGCAAAGCGAGCACGAATGACAGCGCGTATCCGTAGGGAAGGTCGCGCACGAAAACGCCGATGAGGACAGCGATGATGAGGCCGACGACCATGCCGAGAAGGCCGCTCAACAGGTCGGGCAGCGGAGTGCTCGTCAGCCGGAAGTTGAACTTCCGCCACCCGCCGAGCACGTACGGCGTGCCCAGGTACGCGAAGATCAATCCTTCCAGCGTGGTCAGCCCGATGATGATGTATCCGGGATGTGGGCTCCCCACACCGCGGACCATGAAATAACCGAGCGTAAAACCACCGATCACTCCGAGCCCCGCCCCGATCCACCGGGCGAGATACTCGGAACGCTTCACGGGTTACCTCCTCAGGAGACCGAGACTCCGGCCCCCCTTATGAATGCGCCGGACCTTATGGGTGTAGAAAAAGCGGCGGAGGCTGCCTCCGCCAGGGTCCGGACCTCGACGACTTCGAGGCCCGAATGCCGACCGGCTTTCGCGCCGGCCGGAATCAATGCGCGCGTGAGACCATGCCGAGCCGCCTCCTGAAGGCGGCGCTCGAGCTAGCCCACGCGGCGCACCTCGCCCGTCAAACCCAGCTCACCAATGACAACGAGGCCGTCCGGCAGGGGGCTGTTGTTCTGGTTGCTGACGATCGACAGGGCAAGACCGAGATCGGCGGCCGGCTCCGTGACGCGGATGCCGCCCGCCACGCTGACGAAGATGTCTGAGTTTCCGAACTTGTGCTGGAGTCTTTTTTCCAGCACCGCCAGGATCATGTGAAGCCGGTTGACGTCGACGCCGTTGGCGATTCGCCGCACCATGCTGTTTTCGGTCTTGTTGACAAGGCTCTGGATCTCAACCAGCAGGGGCCTTGTTCCCTCCAGCGCCGCCACGATTGCAGTGCCGGGCGACGAGATCACGGCGGAACCGAGGAGCGCCGCGGAAGGGTCCGGAACCTCCTCGAACCCGCCCTCGCCCATCGCGAAGACTCCGATCTCCTCGGCGGAGCCGAATCGGTTCTTCATCGCGCGCAGGATGCGAAGCTCCTGCCGGCGGTCGCCTTCCAGGTACAGCACGGTGTCAACGATATGCTCCAGGACCCTCGGGCCGGCGATTGCGCCATCTTTCGTGACGTGTCCGACGAGGAAGATCGGAACGCCCGTTTCCTTCGCGAGGCGCATCAGGCGGGCGGCTGATTCGCGGACCTGCGTCACGCTGCCGGCGCTGCCCTCGAGGCCCGCGTCCATCACAGTCTGGATCGAGTCGATGATCACGAGCTGGGGCGTGTCCGCCGAGATCGAATCGCAGATCAGATCCAGGTCGTTCTCCGCAAGGAGGAAGATGCCCGCCTCCAGCACTCCCAGCCGCTGGCCGCGCATCCGGATCTGCTGGGCCGACTCCTCCCCCGAGACGTACAGCACCTTGCCGCCGCCGCCGGCGACCTGGGCCGCCGCGTGCATGAGCAAGGTCGACTTCCCCACTCCGGGCTCGCCCCCGACGAGGACGAGGCTGCCGGGCACGATCCCGCCTCCCAGGACCCGGTTCAGCTCATCCCAGCCCAACGGCCGGCGCGGCGCGGCTTCGCTGTCGATATCGCCGAGCGCGACGGGCTTAGAAGCTCCGGCGGGCCTTGTTCGTGCGGCTCCTTTGCCTGCCGCGGCCCTGCGGACCTGGAACTCCTGCAATGTGTTCCACGCTTGGCAGTGCGGGCACTGGCCGGCCCAGCGGAGGCTCTCGCCGCCGCAGTCGGTGCACACAAAGGTAATGGTGGATTTGGGCATGGGGAGGGTCTACTCTCCCACCCATCATGGGGATTTACAAGTGGGCACGTAGCCTTTTACAGGGCCGGTCGTTTTATCTCTTGAAAGGACAGCCCGGACCTAGACACCCCGGCTCCTTGAAGCGTAAAGGCGCCGCCCTGTCTACCCCCGGGGCGGCGTCACCTTTGGTGAGGCGGTAATGGACGCCTCGATCGAGATCGGCCGGATTCGCGAAGCGGCCGAGGTGATCGACCCAGTCTTTCTCAACACGCCTCAATACTTTTGCGAGCCGCTGAGCGAGAGCCTCGGCGTCGCCACCGTGCTCAAGGTCGAGTCCGTCAATCCGATCCGGTCGTTCAAGGGTCGCGGCGCAGAGTATCTGCTCCACCGTCTCGGACCTCAGCCGGCGGGTTTGGTTTGCGCGTCGGCCGGAAACTTCGGCCAGGGCATGGCGTACGCGGCGCGCAGCCGTGGTCTGTCGCTCACAGTCTTCGCGGCCGTGACCGCCAACCCGCTCAAGATCGCTCGCATGCGAGCTCTCGGCGCGAAAGTGATCCCCGACGGCCACGACTTCGACGAGGCGAAGGACGGCGCCATGCGGCACGCGAAAGAAACGGGAGCGTATTACGTCGAGGACGGCCTTCTCGGGCCGATCGCCGAGGGCGCGGGCACCATCGCCCTCGAGCTGTTGCGCATGACCGGGCCGCTCGACGCGGTGTTGGTTCCGCTCGGCAACGGCTCGCTGATCAACGGCATGGGCCTGTGGCTCAAGCGCGCCTCGCCGGCGACGAGGATCATCGCGGTCTGTCCCGCGGGCGCGCCCTCGATGGAAATTTCCTGGCGCGCGGGCAAGCCCGTCAGCACCGGGCCGACCGACACCATCGCCGACGGCATCGCCGTGCGCGTGCCGGTGCCGGAAGCGCTCGAGATCATGCGCACCGCCGTCGACGAGGTGATGCTCGTCAGCGACGCCGACATCGTCGAGGCGATGCGCCTGCTCTATCGCGCCGCGGGCATCGTCGTCGAGCCCGCCGGCGCCGCCGGCATCGCGGCTGTCGCGAACCGGCGCGACGAGCTGGCCGGCAAGCGTGTCGCGGTTCCGCTCACCGGTGGCAACCTCACCGACGAGCAGCTGCGGCTGTGGCTTTACTGACGCTCCAGGTCGGCGAGGTGGTCGAGTGCGGCGAGAGGACCGCTTTGCGCGAAGACCTCCGGGGCAGCGCTGCGGAGGCTTGGCTGGACCTGGCTCGCGAGCTGAGCCCTCACCTCGAGCGTCAATTCCGGACGGCGGCGCGCATACGAGCTGACAAACCGGCGCAGCTCGGGGTCAAGCCGGCGCAGCGTTAGCTCGGCCGGAGAAGCAGCCGCGTAGCCGGTTGGCGGAGGTACCGGAGTTGTCGGCCTGGCGCCGGGCAGCTGCCACAGGTAGACCCGGTCAGAGTCTTTGACGACGACAGTGCCCGCGGCGAGATCGCCAAGACGCTTGCCCTTGCCGTTGGCGAACAGGACGACCAGGCCGACACCGTACCCGTAGGGCAAGAAGTCGACGATGCGCACGATGTTGCGAATCCCGGCCTGCGCGAAGGTGAGCGGCTCGCCGCGGTCGCCGACCGCGCGAAGCCGCAATGCCTTCTTGCCCACCGTCTGCCCTGACCACAGCGCCTCGCTGACCCAGAAGTAGCCGAAGATGACGACGAAGCTGCCGATCAGGAAGATCAGCGTGGCCGCGTCGGAGCCGACGACGAGGGCGGCGATGGCGACAAAGTACACGGCGATCAGGATTCCGAACACGATGAGCAGGTCCAGGACCTGGGCGATGGTCCGGGTCCCAAGCCCGGCGACCTGGTAATCAAACGACACGCGCTCGGGCGTGGCGACGACGAGGTCGCGGTCCGGCTCCGGCTGCATGTCAGGTAATTTTGGCCGTGTAGTGAAAGCGGAGGACTTCGTGGCGCTGCGGCGCGACGACTGGAACCGGCTCGAGGACCTGCTCGCGCGGGCGGGCGGAGGCAGTCTCAACGGCCTCGCGCCCGCCCAGGTGCTGACGCTGGCGGCGCTTTACCGCCGGGCCACCGCAGACCTCGCGCGAGCGCAGCGAGACTGGCCTGGCGAACCAGTTCATCGTTACCTCAATGGGCTTGTCGCGAGAGGCCACGGCATCGTCTACCGCCGCGGCGGCGAGGTGTGGCGCCGGGTTCGCGCCTTCTATACCGAGACGCTTCCACGCACGTACCGCGAGGCGGCCCCGTTCCTTCTCGCCGCGGGAGCGCTCATGTTCGTGCCGGCGATCGTCAGCTATTTCGTCGTCCTGGCGAACCCCGATGCGGCTTACGCGATAGCACCCGCCAGGCTGATCGACATGGTGCACCGTCACCAGCTGTGGACCAACATCCCGCCCGCCGACCGAATCGAGGCGGCCGGGCTGATCATGACCAACAACATCTGGGTCTCGATGGTCGCCTTCTCGCTTGGCGTCGTTTTCGGCCTGCCGGTGATGTACGTGATGATCTCCAATGGCATCCACCTCGGCGGATTGTTCGGGCTGACACAGGCTTACGGTCTGAGCGGTGGACTCTTCGAGTTCGTGCTCGGCCATGGAGTGCTCGAGCTGTCCATCGTCGTCGCGCAGGGCGCAGGCGGGCTGATGATGGGTTGGGCGCTGATTGCGCCCGGTAATCGCAAGCGGTCCGACGCCCTTGCGATAGCGGCCAGGCGCGCCTTCACGCTGCTGTTAGGTCTGGCGCCACTGCTCGTGATCGCCGGCATCATCGAGGGCAACATCTCGCCGTCGAATGCACCGTTCGCCGTCAAGGTCGCGATTGGGCTGACTACCGGGCTGCTCCTTTATTCGTACCTGATCCTCGTGGGTCGCCCGGATCACAAGAGCGCGCGCTCTTTGAGCTCGAGGTAGCGCTCGACCAAAGCCGGAGAAAGGCTGCCCGCCACCACGTCCAGTCCGAGCACTCCTCCGCGCCGCAGCAGCTCGAAGCTCTCGCGGCGGCTGGCGACGAACTCTTCGGCGGCCGCCCATTCGTATGCCCGTGACGAGGCCGTGATCGGAGCGTCGCGAGCGCTGAGCACGGCAGGGTCCGACATCGCCACCACCAGGACGAGATGCCTGCCGGCCAGCCGCAGGCAGTGGGCGACCAGCTCCGTCGAGGCTTCGCGGTCCTGCACGTCGGTCAGGATCACGATCATCGAACGCCGGCCCAGGCGCAGCGCGAGATGCGTCATCGCGTGGCCGAAATCCGGCTCGACGTAGCTCGCCCTGATGGCGTAAAGCGCTTCGGTCAACCGTCGGATCTGCGTGCTCCCGCGTTCGGGTTTGATGAATCCGGTGACTCGGTCGTCGAAGGTCATCAGTCCGACGCGGTCTCCATAGGCCTGGGCGACCCATGCGAGCATCAACGCCGCGTTGACTGCGTGGTCGAGCTTGTCCAGGTCGCCCGCCGGCGCGGTCATCAGGCGCCCGCAGTCGAGCGCGATCATCACTTGCTGGCCACGCTCTGCTTCCACCTCGACGACGACGGGGCGGTCGCGCCGCGCGGTGGCGGTCCAGCTCACCCGCCGCATGTCGTCCCCGCGGACGTAGTCGCGCAGACCGGCGAATGCGGTGGAGGCGCCGGGAGGGCGCGCTCGACGCATGCCCACCATCGCCCGGAGGCCGCGCCGCAGGGTCAGCTGAACGCGCTTGATGGCAACGATGTTGGGAAAGACCGCGACCTCATCCGGAAGCTGCAGCCGAACCTGGCGGCGCCACCAACCATCGTCCCGCCACACCTGCAGGTCGACGGGGCCGAAATGGAAGGCGCCGCGCCGCGGTGAAGAAGTCCGGTACGTGACACGCAGCCGGCCGGCGCGGTCGAAGCGGCTTTCGACCTCGCGAGGATGCGGCCTCAGGTCCGCCGGCGCGTGGTCGGCGATCCTGGCCGCGAGCCCCGCCGCAGCTGGGTTCTCGACGACAACGGTGACGTCCTCCTGCTCGCCGAGCGAGAACGGTTCGGGCATCGTCCGCCTGACCACGTAGCCGGACCTGCCAGGTAGCAGAGCCAGGTCGCGCGTCGCGATGACGACGAGACCGGCGTGGTAGGCGACGGCGACAAAACCGATCACAGGTGATACGACAGCCAGCGCGATCAGCACCGCGCCGATCGCCAGCGCCCAGAGCAGCCGGGGTTGAGGCGCGAGCCCGCGAATCAATCGATCAGCGAGGAGGAACCACTCGGCTGGCCACGGCTTCGAGAACGCTGTCGGGGGATTGCCCGGCGACCTCCGCCTCGGGACGGAGGATCAACCGGTGTCGAAAAGCCGGCGCCAGCAGCGCCTTCACATGGTCGGGCGTGACGAACTGCTGTCCTTCGAAGGCGGCGTACGCGCGCGCTGCCAGCATCAGCATGACCTCAGCTCGCGTGCTGGCGCCAAGGGCGATCTCGGGCGCTGTGCGTGTGGCCGACGCGAGGTTTACGACATAGGCGCGAATCTTCTCGTCGACGACTACCTTGGCCACCTCGGTCCTGCACGATTCGATGTCGGCCGAGCCGAGCACCGGCTCGACGCCGGCCTTGACGGGATCGCGAAGCTCGATCCCTGACTCCCAGCGCCGAAGCACCTCCATCTCGTCAGCCGGCGACGGATAGTCGAGCCTGACCTTGAAGAGGAAGCGGTCCTGCTGCGCCTCCGGCAGAGGATAGGTGCCCTCGTACTCGATCGGGTTCTGCGTGGCAAGGACGAAGAATGGCGCTGGAAGCGCGAGCTGCTGGCCTTCCAGCGTCACGCCGCGCTCTTCCATCGCTTCAAGGAGCGCCGACTGGACCTTGGCGGGCGCGCGGTTGATCTCGTCCGCCAGCAGCACGTTGGTGAAGATCGGTCCGCGGCGCAGCGCGAAGGTCCGATTTGCGAGGTCGTAGACGGAAGTGCCGAGGATGTCCGCCGGCATCAGGTCGGGCGTGAACTGCACCCGGCCGTATTCCAGCGCCAGGGCCCGGGCAATCGATTTCGCAAGGAGCGTTTTCCCGGTCCCTGGAACGCCCTCGAGCAGAACGTGGCCCTGCGCCACGAGCGCGATCGCGCACAGGCGGATGGCCTCTTCCTGGCCGACCACCGCCTTGATGAGCTGTTCGCGAAGGCGCGCGTAGAACTCCGGCGCAGAGACGGCGGTGGTGTCCGCCATCAAGTCGTGGGTCGCCGTTCGTCGGGGACGGGATGGGCGATGCGATGAAGCCGCTGGGCGCTCTTCAGCAGGTCGTGCTCAGTCGACGCGGATGCGACCAGGGCGTTCTCGGCCTCCGCCAGGTCGACTGCAATCTCGGGCGCGCGCACCCACAGAGCATTCCAGAAGCGCTCGCGCGGCTGCAGCGGAATCCCGGTTCGGGCTGCCAGCGAGCGCTCGGTGGCCGAGGCGAGAAGACCGAGCGTGACGGCGCGGGCGCCGGAACGTCGAAGCAGCTGACCGACTGCGACAGCCCATTCCGCATCCACGCGCGCGACCTCCGCCGGCCGCGGGATGAGCGGGCCGAAGGAGCGGCCGCGAAGGATCAATCCAGCGAACATCGCGATGAGCAGCCAGAGCAGCGCGGCGCCCCACGGAGTCATGACCCACGCCTGGGGCGTCAGGTCACTCACATTCACGCCGTGGTGATACTCGTCGAAGAGGACCGGTGCATTGGCGCCGGCCAGCCCGAGCAGATCCGCGAGCAGCCGCGCGTTGTCTTTCTTGTCGAGATATCCATTGCACAGGACCAGCGGATCGGCAAGGACGGCGATATAGCCGGCCTGCACGCGCTGCAGAAAGCCGATCACGAAACCGCCCGGCGTGCGCAGGAACGCGACCTGGTCGGCGGACGGATCCAGAGGCGTGACCTCACTGGCACCCGCTGCGTTCTCGACACCTGGGACCACCGGGTTCCCGACCTCGTTGCTGACCGATGCGGTGCCGTCCAGCCGCCTCACCCCGAACACCCTGTCGAGCTCCGGATCGCCCTTTTCGGACGCGTAGACGAGGATGCCCCCTGACCGAACCCAGAGCCGAGTCCGCTCCGCCTCGTCCGACGTGTACGGGCTCGTGGGAGTGAACACGAACATCAGGGCAAACGGTGTGATCGCGGGGAAGGAACCTGCGATCTGGTCGGTGGGATGACCCATGGCCTCTGCGAAGAGGCGCACCGCCGAGGTTCCGTTGGCGGAGTCGCTGTTCGAGCTGTGTTCCGGCGAGTCCTGATGCGGCTGAATCGAGTAGGCGACGGCGGCCAGGGCGATGGAGAGCACTCCGGCGACCACCCAGCCACGTGCTCCTTTCATGCCGCCGCGCTCGCCGGCTGGCGGAAGGGGGCGGCCACGCGCGCTGCTCGCTGGTACGTGGCCGCGTCCACGTCCCGTCCGCCGTAGACGGCGGCCTCGAATGGGATCAACAGCGGACTCAAGCGGGTTGGGTCGGGTGCTCGCTGGAAGATCTCGCGCACGGTCAGAGGGCTTCCTTCCCAGGTTCGCTCGCCGGACAGCGTGCCGGCGACGCCCGCGCACAGTGATCGAATGGCGCCGACCCGGTCACCCCTGGCCGCGAGCCTGTCGGCCTCTGCAAAGTAGTCCGCCGGCGCGCGAGGACCGCTGGGCTGACCCGCGATCACGCCCTCGGCAAACCGGCCGCGGGCGGAGCGAAAGACGATTACGGCTATGGCCAGGAGAACGACAACGCCGGCCAGGTAGAGGATCCAGGTTGGCGCCTGCTGTCCGGCACCCGCTCCAAACAGAAGGCGCAGCAGCTGGTTGATCCGGTCTCGCACCCATTGCACGAAGCGGTCCAGCAGAGAGGGCGGGCGGCGCAGGACGTCGTAGCGTGGCATGGCGAGCACGTCGTGCAGCCGCTGCTGCGCCAGCTCTGGGTCTGACGTAGTGGCCGGCTGGTCGAGAGCCGACAGGAGAGACAGCAGGCGTGCCCTTGCGTCGACGAGGTCGGGGGGCACTCGCTGAAGGTCGTCGATGATCTCGGGCTGGGTCAGGCCGGTGCCGGACTGGAGGGCAGCCACCGCCTTGTGCGCGGCTGCGGTGTCGCCGGCTGCAGCGTTTCGAATCAGTTCGTAGGCGCCGTCGACGGCCTGCCGGTAGCTCGGAGGTGGTGGGGGTTCAGCTGACGCCGGCAACGCCGCGAGACTTGCGAGCGTTAACGCCGCGGCGGCGAACCCGATCACGCGGAGGACGCCGCGTCGGGGTTTCAGCGAATTCTCACTGCGCCGGCTGCGGGCTGGTCACGCGCTGCGCCAGCTGGAAAAGATCGAGCCCTTCGCGCCGCACGCGAAGGTCGAAGTAAATGAGGACGATCGCGATCTGCAGGAGGGGATTGACGAGCGAGCCGACGATCACGCTCGTTGCCGCGGAGATCCAGAGCACGGCGACCGACGGGATGACCAGCTGGAGCAGAGATTGTGCGAGAACGATGAACGCGCGCAATGCAGTACGCGCGACGAACCAGATGATGAACATCAGCACGAGGGTGAAGAAGGAGCGCCACCAGCGTCCCTCGACAAGGCGCCAGCTTCTGCCCATCGCTGCGCCAAGGCCCACGTTCTCGATGAACATCACCGGCATCACGACAGCCCAGGCAACCCAGATCCAGATCCACAGCGGAATGAGGCAGAAAACTACAAGCATCAGCCCGATGAGCAGCCAGTAGCCCATCAGAGGGAAGTAGCGGCTCAGCACGCCTGAGAGGACGCTCGCGGGGGTGACCGGCCGGCCCAGTGCCGACTCGCAAGCCGCGTATGTGACCGCTCCATAAAAGAACGGCACGAGCGCGAGCGAGATCAATGCGCCGGCGAGGTACACCCCAACTGTGCCGGCATCGAGAAGGAAGCGATCAGGAGCCACCCCAAGGCTGGCGCCTGCCTGGTCAAAAAAGCGGTTCAGCAGTGCGTAGTAACTGAAGCTGGACAGCGCCGCCGACGGGATCGAGAGGATCACGGATAGGCCGGCAAAGAGCAGGAAGTGGCGGCGATACATGCGGAAGGTCTCATCGAGCAGGTCGCCGACGTCGAGTGGGCGCAGGCGAAGTGGGGCTGTTGCGCTCACCTCCTTCAATTGTGGGGCTGGTCGCCGATCGGCGGTTCAGACCACCAGCGAAACGAGCCGGGTTGTGCGTTCTCTGCTGTGGAGGGGCCAATTGAAGGACGGAGAGGCGGGACCCATTGACGAGGTCCGGGTGCTGTTCGTCGAGGACGACCCGGCGGTCGCTCAGATGTACAGACTGAAGCTCGAGCTCGACGGCTACCAGGTCGAGGTCGCGCCGGACGGCGAGGTCGCTCTGCACAGAGCGCGCAGCGAACCGCCCGACATCATCTTTCTCGACATCCGCCCGCCGAAGCTCGGCGGCCTCGAAGTGCTCGAAGCGATACGCGCCGACCCGAAGACCCAGGCGGTTCCCGTCGTGATCCTGTCCAGCCACACCGAGCAGGAGTTGGTCGAGCGTGGCGCGAGGCTGGGCGCCCTCGATCACCTGATCCCGAGCACGACGACGCCGGCCAGGCTTGTCAGCG
>DATHDR010000239.1:0-22975 GCA_035318965.1 Verrucomicrobiia bacterium
CTCCGGCGACACGGAGCTCATCTCCGCCCGGCATACTACCTTGCCGCCAAGCGCGCCCCCTCGATCAACGCTTTCATGACCGGCATCGCGATCATCCAGGACGAGCTCGCGCACGCCCACATCGCTTACCACATCCTCGAAGACCTCGGCGAAGACCAGGAAAAGCTGATCTTCAGCCGCGACCCCAAGAGCTTCCGCTACCCGTACGCGTTCGACGTTCCGCTGGACAGCTGGACCGAGCTCGTGGTCGCCAACGGCATGTACGACCAGGCGGGCTTCTGCCTCCTCGGCGACATCCACGACAAGTGCTCCTACGGTCCGTGGAAGCGCGGCCTGAACAAGGTGATGGCCGAGGAGAACTTCCACCTCCGAAACGGACGCACCTGGATGAAGCGCATCAGCGCCGCGGGCGGCTCGGCGAAGGATGAGCTGCAGCGGGCAGTCGACTGGATGTTCCCGCTCAGCGTCGAATGGTTCGGCCTTCCCGACTCGATGAAGATGCACTCGACCCAGCTCGAGTACCGCCTCAAGGGATTGACCAACGACCAGCTCCGCCAGTGGTGGCTCTCGACCGTTGTGCCTTACTGCGAGCAGATCGGCATCAAAGTTCCGGCCCACAAAGAGGTGCGCGACGGCAAGGATGTCTGGGAGCTCGACTATCCCTTCCCTTGTGAGTTCGACGCGGAAGCCAAGCGCTGGGACTTCAAGCGGCCCAGCACGTGGGACGACGTGCTCGTCCGCTGGCGCGCCCGGGGCCCTCGCAACGCCGAGATGGTCGCGATGTTCCAGGAAGAGTTTCACAAGTTCCGCAAGACCCATCACAAGAACGGGTCATGAACGAGCGGCTCTGGGCTGCCCTGGCGGAAGTCCAGGATCCCGAGATGCCCGTGAACCTGGTCGACCTTGGCGTCATCTATGGAATCACTGAGCACGATGGCGTGGTCGATGTCGATCTCACCTTCACCGCCATGGGCTGCCCAGCGTCGGAGTTCATCCTCGAAGACGTGCGCGAACGGTTGATGCGTGAGACCGGAGTCACGGATGTTCGCGTCAACGTCGTATGGGATCCGCCCTGGACGGTCGCGCGCATGACGGAGGCGGGCCGCGACGTGCTCGAGTCGTGGGGCCTCGCTGTTTGACGAACTACAAGCGAGTCAGCGGTGACGCGGTCGAGTACGAGGTGTTCGCCCGCAAGACTCGCGCCGAGCCGCTGCACCAGGTGGGCAGCGTGGTCGCGCCTGACGACGACCTCGCCATGGCCTACGCGCGCGCGACCTATGACGAAGAGCGCTGGTGCGAGATGGCGATCGTCCGCAAGGAGCACGTCATAGAGCTCTGGCAACCGGGCGAGACCTCGTGAGCCTTTCCGACCTCGTCCTCTCAATCGCCGATAACAAGCAGATGCTCGGACTCCGCTATGCGGAGTGGGCGACTCGCGCACCCTCCCTCGAGGCAGACATCGCGGCAGCCGCGATGGGACTCGACGATCTCGGCCACAGCCGCGTGCTGTACGGCTGCCTCGAGCCGCTCGGCGAGGATCCGCGCGGGCCTGACCGGGAATCGGACCCTGCGAGCCTCCGCGCCCTCCCCTACTTCGACGAGCCGTGGTCAGAGTGGGCGCAGTTCGTGGCTGCGAACGCAATCCTCGACACCGCCTTCACGGCGATGATCGAGTCCTGCGTGAACGGTTCGGTCGAGGTGCTCCAGCACCGGCTGCGCAAGATGCTGATGGAGGAGCGCTACCACTTCCTCCACGGACGCAGTTGGCTCAAGTCGGGGATCAACACAGAACCGCTAAACCGCGCGTGGCGCGAGGCCATCGAATGGTTCGGCCCGCCGGATGGCGAGGTCGCGGCGATGCATCGCGAAGGCAAGCTCAGCCTGGGACCTGCCGAGCTGCGGGCGCGCATCGAAGAGCAGCTCGAAACCAGGGGACCGAAAGTCGAGGTTGATTGGAGAGGCTGGGATTCAGTTCGGCGAAGGAGCCGGCCCGGCGCGATCGACGAGCAGACCTTCGGCATGCTGCGCGGTCTGGAAGAAAAGAAATTTGCGCCAACAAGTGCCCAAGCCAAAGAGGGCTAAGCCAGGGACGCGGCCCCACCCGGCGAGCGGGGAGGTGATGGGACCCCGCTCAGAACCAAGGTGCCCTCACTGCCGGGCTCAAGACGCTGAGGTCATCTCGCTGTTCGGCACGCAGGCGATGACGCTTCAGTACCGCTGCCGCAAATGCGGCACGTTGTTCGAAGCCGTCAAGTACAGCCAGTAGCTCAGCTTCTGGTCAAATCGTCTGTCTGAGGGCCATAACCCGGCCTTTGGGGTGGGGACTCCAGGTGGACGAAACTCCCGGCACACCTATACGAAATGCTGGCCGGCGCAAATTACGAGGTGCGGCCGGCCATCGGGGCGCCATTGGCGTAATAGGCGACGGTGGGGCTTCCGACCGGTTTCGACTGCACGATATAGGTGGCAGTGTCAGGGCCACAAGCGGCGATGAGGAGGCCGATCAGGATCAGACGCGAGATCATCAGCGGTTTATGCGCGGTCACCCTTTGCGCATCGAGGCCACCACGACGTGGTTGATTCGATCACGGCCGGACTCGACCGTTGCGGCCATTCCGTCGAAGCCGCAGTAGTCCAGCAGCACCTTCATGACTGCGGGCGGGTAGTAGCTCGCCTTGTATCCCATCGCTGCGCCTCCCGTCGCGTACGCGGCCGGCGTAAAGCAATCCGTCAGGAGCAGCCCGTCCCCACGGAGGTTGGCGCGCAGCCACCGCAAGTGCTCGAGCATCGGCGGCTTGGGCAGCCACGCGGATAGACCGACGAACAGGGCGAGATCGAAAGGGCCGAACCTCTCGCCCTCGCTGCGCAGCGCTGACCCTGTGAGGTCGCCCCGCAGAAACTCCAGGCGCACTCCAATCTCCTTGGCCTTTGCGCTCAGCTCGGGGGCCAGCCGGCCGGAAGGGTCCAGGTCGGCGGCCACCATCAGCACACGCCCGGCAAGCTCTGGATCCGAGGCGACCAGCCTCTTCAGCGGCCGCATCAGGTCGTAGGCGAAGCCGCTTGGGGCGGTGAAGATCGTGACCTTCCCGCCGTCGGCAAGCCGCTTGCGAAGCTCTTCCTCGATTCCGCGCTCGAGTATGCCGAGCCGGTCACGGACCGCACGATGGAGGGGATACCCGTAGAACACTCGGTCCAGGAAAGATGGCCGGGCGGGCTGGTCGTATCAGGCGCATGACGCCGGCCGAATAACCCTCACGCAAGAAGACGCGGCCGGGGGTGGACATCGGGAACAGCGGCTCGCGCCACGCCCCCTCGAAAAATCGCCTCACCAGGTATCGACCCAGGTAGCGATACGTGAGGATGCGCGCGAGCATGCTGCGGCGGCCGATCGCCTCGTGCAACGCTCCCGCTCGCGCCTCCCCACCCTCGGCCTCGGGCAGGTAAGGCTTGAGCGCTTTGGCCGCGGCGGCAAGCACTTCGCCCGGACCGAGGTTCTCGACAGCGATGACGTGTGCTGCGGTTTCACCCTTGTGCTTCCTCATCACCTCCAGCACCCGCATATAACCCTCGCGCGCGGTGCTGAGGTCGGTCGGATTTTCGTGCCGATCGACCTTGGCGCCGCGGCCCCTGACCCGAGCCACGGCCGCATCAGGCGTCAGGTCCAGGAACAGCGCGCGGTCGGGAATCCAGATTCCCTGAAGGCGGGTCAGTCTGGCCAGCACCGCGAGCGCATCGGCTGTCTTGAGATCAGGAAGGTGACGCCGCGTCTCAGGCCCCAGGCGCGTCCCGTTCAGAAGGTGCTGAAAAGCGTGATCGACGTCATCCGCCGAAGGTGGATCGTTGACCGGCCCACGGTAGTTGAAGGCGCGCCCCGCCCCTGACAGCAGCAGGTTGCCGTCGCTGACCATGACTTCCACCCCATAGCGCCGAGACAGCTTCGCGGCGGCGTTGTCCTGCAGCAGCATCTGAAACACCTTCGCTGCGGGGTACAGGCTCCGGTTGTCGACCACGAGACGGCTGAATTTGCGACTGATGCGTTCCAGGCGCGCGGCGATGGCATAGCCCTGCGGGTGGAAGCTCGGACCGCAGAGATCCGTATCGGGTGCGCGGACCCAGAATTCGTCGGCCGCGGCCGACCCGGCGAAGAGGCCGTACTCGCCGGCCAGCACGACGGCCAGCGATGCGGCCAGCGTGCTCTTGCCACTGCCGTCGATGCCGATCACCGCAACCTGAAGCGTCACGCAGAGCTACCTGGCACGAATGCCATGCATCCTGCCATTCCAAGCCGGAGCCAGCCAGTGGCTTGCTCCGGATCTTCGTCGAGGAAGAACTCGACCGAGTCGCGGTCGAGCAGGCGGATGGCGAAGTCAGCTCCGGCCTCGAGGCGGCGCCGAAAAGGCCGACCCATCCGTGGAAACACGATCAGGCCGGCCGCGTTGTCGCTCATCTTGACGCCAGGATGCGGCAGCGGAGGCAGTGGCAGGTTCAAGGCGACCGCGGCGAGCAGTCGCAGCTGTCGCGAGCCGTCGATTTCAACCACCTCGCATTGGGACGCCGACACCATCCCCGCAACAAGGCGTGTAGCGCCGAACCCGATGTACTCGAGCAGATTGACGCGCTCCAGTCCCACCAATGCGGCGGCCCGGCGCCGCGCGACGTTGTGTCGGGTGCGCCATCGGGATAGGTACCCAGGAACGCGGCCCCACTGTCCGAGACCGCACATCGTGACGGCGTGGCGAACCGCCGTTCCACCGCCCGCCGTCCCGTGCGTGCAGCGCATCACCGAGCACACACGAACGCTCCCGTTGCGGAGGCCCTCTCCAACCTGGCGGGCAGCCACCAGCGGATCACGCGGGACGCCAAGCCGGCGCGCAACAACATTGCCCGATCCCATCCGGAGGCCGGCGAGCAGAACCGATTCTGGCGGAGGCGGAGCTTCAGGGAAGGCGTCCATGACGCCTTCCACGACTGCGCGCAACGTGCCACCTCCTCCAGCGGCGATGACCAGCGCGGGCTGGCGTGAGGACGAGACGAAAGCCGCGGCGGCCGAGCGGACGCTCGGGTGGTCATCGAGCACCTGCGTGCTCACCTCGAGCAGTTCGCCATACCCCTCGCGGAGCTCATCTGCCAGGTGACCGGAGAGGCTCTCAGCGTGCCCGGTTCCTGCTGACCGATTCAGGAGAACCAGGACCGACCGGCTCAAGTCTTGTCGTCAGGTAGGTCTTCGTCTTCGGTGCGTACCCCCCGGCGGCGGCGGAGGGCGAGTGGAAGGCCGGCCACGACGACAAGCGTGATGAGGACCGCCACCACGATGGGAAGTGTCTGCCCTCCCCCGACCTGCACCACGCCCGGCGGCGGTGAGGCAGACGGGTAGCCCGCCGCGAAATAGCCGAAGTCACGTGTGGTGGTGTCGATCGTGAACGGCTGCGCCGTCTGCGCGGCGCCGATTGACTTCCACGTACCAGCCGGGTCCGTCGCGAAGTAGACATCGGTCGGGTCGGGTAGGAGATTCGAGTAGCGCAGGACTAGGTTCGCAGGCTTCACGAGCGGGGCATCGGCCGTGATGTGATAGACGTTGGTCACGAAACGAATGCCCGGCGGCTGCGGGCATGTGGGCAGCGGGGTGATCTCCACCGAGATGACAGTCTTGCCTGTGGCGTCGAAGGCGCCCGGGAGGAAGCCGATGACCACCTGGCCGTCATCGCTGAAAGCGGAGTTGGCGTCGCTGACGCCGCCGAGCACTTTGATCGCTTGGTGGCCGGAGCTCGGCTTGGTGTTGGCGCCGGCCTGCGGCGGCGGACAGGTCCAGTTGTAAGCCTGGGGCGGTCCGAACCCGTCGTAAAAGCCGGGAGCGACCATCCAGGACGCGGCGACGTAGGTTGTCGCGGCCGCCGCGAGCAGAAAGGCTCGCCTCACAGCGCGAGGTCGGCGACCACATGGCCGATCACAGGACCCACCAGGTCGCGGCAGGCCCAGCGCCACAAGGCGAGCAGCAGGCCGGCAGCGGCCACGGCCCCCAGGAACGCGGGCGGATGCGACAGCGCATGGGCCGCCGTCCACAGGACAGTGGTGCCGACGATCGCAAGCGGCGCGCCGCCAAGCTCGTCGAGCGCCGCGTACAGGGCACCGCGAAATGCCAGCTCCTCCCCGATCGAGACGGCGACAGCCGCCATCGCCAGCCCCGCAGGCAGCACCGGAATGGCGGTGGATCGAACCGCCGCCGGCAAGAGGAGGACGGCTCCCAGTGCCAGGCCTCCAAGAACCCGGAGGCCGAGCCGCGACGTGCCGAGGCCCAGGCGTTCTGCCGGCCAGCCGGCGACGACCAGTGCAAGGGCCGCTCCTCCGAGGACGAGGGCGGCGACGGCCATGTGCGGCGCGTTCTGGATCAGCGCCCGCGACCACTCGACGAGCAGGACATAAGCCGCAACCAGGACCGCCCGACGGGCGGGATGAATGCTCTTGAGGGCCGAGATCACAGTGCCGTCAGGCGATCAGGTCCCGCGTAGACGTTGTAGCGGTCACCGCGGAGGAAGCCGACCAGAGTCAGGTTGAACTCGCGCGCGAGCGCGACGGCCAGGCTCGACGGCGCGCCGACCGCGGCGAGCACGGGAATTCCGGCGCTGATCGCCTTCTGCACGATCTCGTAGCCGGCGCGCCCGCTCACCACAAGGATCGAGCTGCTCGCCGGCAGAGCGCCGTCGATCAGTGAACGCCCCACGACCTTGTCGACGGCGTTGTGCCGGCCCACGTCCTCGCGCAGGTGGACGAGCGTTCCATCCGCGTTGAACAAACCTGCCGCATGGAGACCCCCGGTGCGGTCGAACACTCCCTGCCCCGCGCGCAGCTTGTCGACCAGGCCTGGCAGCAACGACGGGTCGACCGATGGACCGTCAGGCAAAGCCGCGAGGTCGCGCCTCAGGTCTTCTATGAGCACGGTGCCGCAAACACCACAGGCCGAGCTGGACAGCATCGAACGCTCGGGCTTGCGCCGCGGGGCGCCAGCCGGGTGTACGTCAACCTGGTTCGACTCGAGCAGATCCGCGTCCACGCGAACCGCCTTCTCCATCTCCCCCGACTCGGCGCTGATGCGGATGAGGCGCACCTCCCGCAGAGCGCGCACGATCCCCTCTGCGTACATCAGGCCCAGGCACAGCTCGACGTCGTGCCCCGGCGTTCGCATGACTACCGACAGCGGCTCGCCGTGCAGCGAAATCTGAAGCGGCTCCTCGGTGACGACCGCATCGGGCGCCTCGGTCCACTGCCCAGAAGTCCACCGATGTACCCGCAGTCCGGGAGCAGCGGGCTTTGCCATCAGGCCTGAGCTACGCGGAGGTGGCGAGCGGATCGCGGCACGGCCGTCGTGATGGCAAACCCGCGCCATGAGGTCACGCGCTCCGCCCTGAGCTCGATCGCCGGTGGAATCTCAGCCGGGTCCATGCCGTATCGCTCGGCGATGATGGATCCGTCCGCCGCGCCTTCAAACGTACCGCGGACGCAGGCACCGACCATGAGCGAAGGACGGAAGCGGTGATGAGACTCGACCACGAGCGCGCCGGGCGTTCCCGACGTTCCAACCTTAGGCCGGCCGGCAGCCGCGGCAACGGTGACCCTTCCGTGGTCCACCTCCCAGAAAGCGGGCCGGATCACCGGCATGCCGCCTTCGATCCAGCACGCATATCCGCGTGAGACGCCGGCGAGGCGTCGGCTCACCTCCGCCGGGACTGCGGGTACCCGAGCCGCCTGGGCGGCGGGAAACTGAACTCCCTCCAGGACGTCGGCGTGGCTTGGTCGCAGTCGCATGACGACGCGGTTGTACGGGAGCCACTCGCGCGGGAGCCGGGTGAGGTCGAGCACATAGCCGGCAACGAAGGGAGCGTTCTTCAGCGCGTAGCCCGCCATGCCCAGGACGTAGCCGGGGCCGTCGAGCATGGCGCGCACCTGGCCGGACAGTGACAGCGGATCGAATACTTCGATCGCCCCGCGCAGCAGCAGCGCGCGCGATCCGCCATCGACCAGGAAGGCCGCGCGCGGGTCGCGGCGGGCCATCAAGGTTTTGGCCGCGTACCGCGAGGTCGTCATCCACAGCGACCCTGAGGCGAAGCTGAACACCGCCGGATTCACCAGCGGAAAGCGGCCCGTGCGAAGCGCGAGCATGCCGATCGGAGACTGCCCGAGGATCTCGCGGGCGTCGCTGGTCAGCTTCATGCGCCCACTTTAGTTTGATTCCAGCCTGTCGCGAATTCGCTCCAGTGCACGCTCCAACCGCTGCCGAACCATCCAGTCGAGGCGCCGCGCGATCGCGGCACCGACCACAGAAGCAGGTGGTTCATAGGCTATGCGCAGCTCGATCCGCGCGCCTCCCTTCACTTTCGTGAAGAGGAAAGCGCCCTCCTGCTTGAGCAGTCCCGACTCCGACACCCAGCCAATCTCCTGTGGCCGGCGCCAGCGATTCAGCCGGAGCACGCTCTTGAGCGGAATGCCCAGCGCCACCATCTCGACCTTGTAGAGGGCTCCGACGCCGCGCGTTTTCGTGCCAATCGGCTCCCACCTGCTCACGCCCTCGAGCACCTCGGCGACGTGGTGGTGGTCGGCGAAGTAGTCGAAGGCTGTCTCCTGTGGGCGCTTGATCGTCACCTCGGCCGTGAACTCGACCTTTGCCATCCCAAGCAAGATATGACTGTGCTTCGGTTCACTGACGGCCAGGTCTCAGTCGATGTCTCGGTCGCCGGCGCCCGGGCTGTCCCGGGCCGCCGGCTGCATGACGCCTACCTGGACGACATCGGAAGGCTGACCCTGGGCGTTGTCCACGCTCGAGGCGGCTCGCTCTATATCGGGCCACTCGAGCTGCTCCGCTTCGGCCAGCCGAAGGTGACTCGAAACGCGGTGGAGTGGCCGATCGAGGGCGGAATCGCGGCGCGCCGCGGGGCCGGACGCTTCCGCATCGAGTCGGCCCAGGGGCGCCTGGTGGCCTCAGTTGAGGGCTACCGTCCCCTGCTCCCTCTACCGCTCTACGCGATCACGCAGCTGCCCGTCCACCGAATGATCACGCGTCTGTACCTGCTGCGCGTGCGCGGCCGCGAACCTGCGCCCGGCGTACGGGCCGAGCAACCAGATCGCATGCGGGCGGCCGCCGTCGACCTCGCTTTCTGTGCCACGCTCGCCGGCCTCACAGGCCGGCGCCGCAAGCTACACGTGCTGCTCGGCGTCGCGGCCGCCTACCACGTTGCATGCTGGAGCATCTCTGGGCGGACGCTGGGCGGTGTGGTCGTGCGCGAGCGCGTCCTCGCGGTCGACGGGTCAAAGCCGAGCCTCGGGCAGGCCGTCATCCGACTCCTTGCAAGTCCGATCGCGTGGGCGCTCCAGCGTCCCGTCCATGACGAGGTCGCGGGCACCGACGTGATCGTCGAAGAGGGCTGACGCCTGGGCGCCGAAGATCCGCCGGCGTCCCGGAGGCAGCCCTCACCACCGTAGGATTTCGGACGTGGCCAAACCGGTCGACCTCGTCATCTTCGGAGCGTCGGGCGACCTTTCGCACCGCAAGATCCTGCCGTCGCTGGGCCGGCTCGTCACTCGCGAGGGCCAGTCGGTGCGGGTGATCGGCGCAGGCCGCAGCCACCAGTCGACCACTGATTTCCGCGAATTGGTCAAGCAGGCAAGCGGCAACCAGCGCCTGAGTGATACTGCGGAATGGGTTCAGCTCGACTATGCGGACCCGCAGACGTTCGCCCCGCTGGAGGAGATTGTCGCCAGCTCCCCAACCGCCATCTTCTACCTCGCAACGCCGCCCGAGACCTTCAGCGACATCGTGGGCGCCCTTGCGCTGTGCGGCCTGGCTAAGAAGGCCGACCCCACGCGGCGGATCGTGGTCGAGAAACCGTTCGGCCACAACCTCGCATCGGCGCACAAGCTCAACGCCGAGCTGGCAGCGGCATTCGAAGAGGAGCAGATCTTCCGCATCGACCACTATCTCGCCAAGGACACCGTTCAGAACGTGATGGCGCTGCGCTTCTCCAACTCGCTGTTCGAGCCCGTGTGGAACCGGACTCTGATCGAAACCATCCTCATCACCGTCGCGGAGGAGGAGGGTATCGGCAAACGCGCGGGCTATTACGACCAGGCCGGGGCAGTGCGCGACATCATCCAGAACCACATGCTGCAGCTGCTCGCGCTGATCACGATGGAGCCTCCGACCACATTCGACCCGGAGTACGTGCGCCGAGCGAAACGCGCCGCGCTCCGCGCGATGTCGCCGATCGATCCCAACATTGCCGTGCGTGGGCAGTACGAGGGCTACCTGGAAGAGGATGGCGTAGCGCCAGACTCACGACGCGAAACCTACGCGGCGATGCGAGTATCGATCGACAACTGGCGCTGGGATGGAGTGCCGATTTTTCTTCGGACCGGGAAAGCGCTGCGCAAGCGGGTTACGGAGGTCGTGATCAAGCTCCGGGACGCGCCGATGCTCAGGATCGCCGGCCGGCGCCAGCGCGGCATCCCGACGCTGATCGTCATCCGCATCCAGCCGGACGAGGGCATCTCACTTCGGATCGGCGCCAAGCGGCCCGGAACGCGTTTCGAGATGGTGCCGGCGGGGATGCGCCTCGACTACGCGCGGCTGTCGAAAGCAGCGCTGCCCGATGCATATGAGAACGTGCTCTCCGAGGTGCTCGCCGGTGGACACTCTGCATTCCCAGGCGCCGAGGAGATCGAGCTTTCTTGGGAGATCGTCGATCCGCTTATCCGATCGTGGGAAGCCGAGGGCCACCCTGAGTCATACACAAGGGGCTCGTGGGGACCGCAGGCGGCAGACGACCTGGTAGCGAGCGCCGGAGGCGGTCGCTGGATCGTCAGCGGAGACGAACCCGGTACTGCATAAGGCAAAAAAATAAGGGGCAGCGATTGCTGCCCCTTATTCGGTTGAAGAATCGATCTACGCTCGAGCGCCCATCGTGCCGCCCTGCATCCAGAGTGCAGGCTTGTTCGGGTAAAGGACGAGGATGACGACCGCGACGATGATGGCGATGATGAACGCGACGATGTCGAAGTGTCCGATCGTGATCTGGTTGAAGATCTGCCACACGATTTCCAAAATTGCATAGACGATCAGTGCGCGGACCCAGCTCACATTCGCGATCGGGTCAAAGCCGGCGATCATGATGCCGGCGCCGAACGCTACGCCCGCCACCGAGGCAGTCACGCCCGCCCAACTGTCAAATGGGAAGAAGCTGCCGCCAATGAAGCCCAGACCTGAGCCCATCACGATCAGCGCACCCATGAACCACATCAGGAGCTTCAACGCCAAGGGATTCCACTTTGCCACTAGTTGACTTCCTCCATATGACCGCTGGTTATTGATTCGTTACACGGAGCGGCGGTCTTTTCAGTGCAACTTGTACTCGAAATGCACGCGATTAGCAACGTCATATCAAGCAAAAGCTTGCGAACCGCCGCGCCAAACCCGCCGTGGCTTGAGCCCATAAGCCCATGCGAAGGCCCCCTCGTGGTCCGCTTCCCAGAGCACAAGGTCGGCCAGCTTGGAAGCGGCGATCACACCGCGAT
The DNA here is from genome assembly GCA_035318965.1 of Verrucomicrobiia bacterium. GTDB lineage: Bacteria > Chloroflexota > Dormibacteria > Dormibacterales > Dormibacteraceae > Palsa-870. Next base: position 11,560 of record DATHDR010000239.1, read on the forward strand.
CTGATCGTGAAACCGATAGCGCTCCGCCCACCGTAGCGGCGATCAGCGCCCTCTCCGCCGAGAGCTTGAACACGCCCACGGCGAGAGCGACGACCAGGCTCATGCTCGTGATCCCGCTAGTTCCGGGGTTGTGATCGGTCCCGAGCGCGATAACCGCTCCCGCCTCGGTGAGCTCCTTGACCGGGGGCAGCTTGCCCATCGATAGGGCGGTCGCCGGCGCAAGAGTTGCCACGACGCCTGCTCGCGCCAGCGCGACGGCATCGCTGCGGTTCGCGCGAAGCAGATGGTCGGCCGACACTGCATGCAGCTCTGCCGCCAGACGCGAGCCTCCGGTGCGGGCAAGTTCGTCCGCGTGGATGCGCGGAATTAACTTTGCCTCGATTCCGGCCTTAAGGATGCGGCGCGATTGCGCGACAGAGAAGTAACCTCGATCGCAGAACACGTCGCAGAAGCGCGCGCCGGCGACGTGAGCATCCTGGCACCATTCCGCGACCTGGCCGGCGTAAGTCCCGAGCTTCGCCCACCGATCGGGTGGGAGCGCGTGCGCCGCCAGGAAGGTGACCTCGATCCGCGGGAGATCTTTGCGTTCGCCCAGCCTGGCCAGCAGCCGCGTCGTCTCGAGCTCGCCCTCGCGGTCGAGGTGATAGCCGGTCTTGGCCTCGACCGTGGTCGCCCCGCCTTCGAGCCAGGCCGACAACCGTCGAGCGGTCGCCTGCTCCAGCTCGCTGATCGGCTCGGCACGCGTGGCCAGGACGCTGGCGCGGATGCCGCCGCCGGCCTTTGCCACCTCCGCATACGAAGCACCGGCCGTTTTCTTCGCGAGCTCCGCCATTCGGTTGCCGGCGTAAACGGGATGGGTGTGGGCGTCGATCAGCCCGGCGGTGACCAGGCCGCCGGCGCAGTCGTCGTCTTCGGTGACCGCCTCTAACAGGTCGTGCGGCTCCTGGCCGGAGGGACCGCACCAGGCGATCTTGTCGCCGTCGCAGATGACCGCGGCGTCCTCAATCACACCCACCGAGGTGCCAGTGAACAGGCGGCCGATATTGCGCAGACGTCTCACCTGACGAACGCAGTGCGGCCACCCACTACGACATTTGTCACGTCGCAGGCGGAGTGGCCATAAATAAGGTATGCAGGATCGAGCTCGCGCCACGTGGTGTGAGGTCGTTGCTCCACCGTGACGAAATCGGCCAGCATCCCGGGCCTCAGCTCGCCCGCATCCCAGCCGAGCGCGCGCATGCCGTTTGCGGTCGCAGCGCGCAGCAGGTCATCCGGCTGGTGGAGGACACGACGCCCGGTGGCACGCCGCTGGTCCAGCTCCAGCGCACGCGCCTCTTCGAGGATGTCGATCACAGCATTGGAGTCGCTGCCGACCGTGATCGGGCAGCCGGCCCGAGCCAGCGCGTGCAGCGGTCCCACCCGATCGCCGAGGTCTCTCTCTGTGGTGGAACACGCGCAGACACTCACCTGGCTCGAGCCGAGCAGCTCGATGTCGTGATCGTCGACGTGGATCGCGTGCACGGCGGTCAGGTCCGGGCCGAGGATCCCCTCGCGCTCCAGAAGCTCAGCCGGCGTGCAGCCTTCGACGGCCTGGCATTCCTCAACTTCGGCCGGCTGCTCAGCGAGATGGATGTGGAGCGGAGCTCCGCGCTTGCGCGCCCACGCGGCGACCGTACGCATCGATGACGGGTCCACCGCGCGCACGCTATGGATCGCCGCCGCGATGCGAACCCCTTCCCCATCCTTCAGCTCATCGACCCGCTGCGCCCAATGCTCGACATCGGCGTCCGAGAAGGATTGCTGAGCGTCATCGAGAGGCCGGCCGTCAAGTCCGCCGCGCATGTAGCAAGCGTCGATAAGCGTGATCCTGATGCCAACCTCGGCCGCCGCCTCGATCAATGCGTGTCCGAGCTCGTTGCCGTGACGGTGCAGGTAGTGAAACTCGCCCACTGCGGTGATGCCGGCTTCCAACATCTCTTGAAATACAGCGCGCGCATATTTGAAGTAATCAGCCCGATCCCACTCGGTCCGCCGGTACATCTCGCGCCGCCACGCCCAGAAATCGCCGGCGCCGGACTCCACCTCTCCTCGCAACGAGTGCTGGAAGGCGTGGCTGTGGACGTTGGCGAGGCCGGGGATGGTCCATCCGCTGAGGATCGTCGCGGCCGGCGAAGGCGTGGCGTGCGGGGTGACGGATTTGATCGTTCCGGCTTCGACCTCGATCAGGACGTCCTTGGCCGCGAATCCGAGCCACGCCTGCTCAGCGAGCCAGAGTCCAGACCCGTTCAATCTCTCATGGGAATGTGGACCCCGCGCTCTCGGGCCACATCGATGGCGCGCTCGTAGCCCGCGTCCGCGTGGCGGATGACGCCAGTCCCAGGATCGTTGGTCAGGACGCGCTCGAGCTTCCGCGCCGCGTCGTCCGAACCGTCGGCGACCACCACCATGCCCGCGTGGATGGACCGCCCGATGCCGACCCCGCCACCGTGATGGACGCTGACCCATGAGGCTCCGCTCGAGGTGTTGATCAGCGCGTTCAGGATCGGCCAGTCCGCGATCGCGTCCGAGCCGTCGAGCATTGCCTCCGTCTCGCGATATGGCGAAGCCACCGAGCCCGAGTCAAGATGGTCTCGGCCGATGACGATCGGCGCCTTGACCGTGCGGGTGCGCACCAACTCGTTGAACAGGCGACCAGCGCGTGCCCGCTCCCCGTAACCGAGCCAGCAGATGCGGGCGGGGAGTCCCTGGTACTTCACGTGCTCTTGTGCGGCCTTGATCCAGCGAACCAAGGCTGGGTCATCGGAAAACTCTTCGACGATGGCCTTGTCCGTGGCGGCAATGTCGGCAGGATCGCCCGACAGAGCAACCCAACGGAACGGGCCCCTTCCTTCGCAGAAGAGAGGACGGATGTAAGCAGGTACGAACCCTGGAAAGTCGAATGCCCGAGCGCTTCCACCCAGCCGCGCCTCGGCGCGAAGGCTGTTGCCGTAGTCGAAGACCTCAGCCCCGCGGTCTTTGAACTCGACCATCGCGTCAACCTGACGGGCCATGCTCTCTCGCGCGCGCTTGACGTACGCGTCGGGATCGTCGAGCCGCAGCTCTTGAGCGTCTTCAGGTGAGAGACCGAGCGGGATGTAGCTGAGTGGGTCGTGCGCGGGCGTCTGGTCGGTGACCACGTCCACGTCGAAGCCGCGAGCGACAAGCGCCGGGACCACATCGGCGGCGTTCCCGAGGAGTCCGATCGACAGCGCGCGCTTCGCGCGCTTCGCGTCCGTAGCGAGCTTGAGCGCGTGCTCGAGGTCATCGGCGCTGACGTCGAGATAGCCGTGCTGCAGGCGGCGCTCGATGCGTTCATGGTCTGCCTCCACACAAAGCGCGACGCCGCCGTTCAACGTGATCGCCAGGGGCTGTGCACCACCCATCCCACCTAGACCGGCAGTCAACGTGATCGTCCCCGCAAGCGAACCTCCGAAGCGCTTGCGCGCGACAGCGGCGAAGGTTTCATAAGTGCCCTGGAGGATGCCCTGCGTCCCGATATAGATCCACGAGCCTGCCGTCATCTGGCCGTACATCGTCAGCCCGAGGGCTTCGAGGCGCCGGAACTCTTCCCACGTCGCCCACTCGGGAACGAGCATCGCGTTCGAGATGAGGACGCGCGGCGCCCACTCATGTGTTTCGAAGACGCCGACCGGCTTGCCCGACTGGACAAGCAATGTCTGGTCGCCTTTCAGCCGCCGAAGCTCCCGCACGATCGCGTCGAACGCCTCCCACGAGCGGGCGGCCCGCCCGGTGCCGCCATAGACCACCAGGTCCTCAGGACGTTCGGCGACCTCGGGGTCGAGGTTGTTCATCAGCATCCGCATCGCCGCCTCTTGCGACCAGCCGAGGCATGTGAGCTCGGAGCCTCTCGGCGCCCGGATGGTTCGCGTCACTGCAAAGGCCCGGTGACCGACTCGGCTGCTTCGAGCACCGCGCCGGTGCGGATCAGCTCTTCAGTCGCGGCAAGCTCGGGAGCGAGAAACCGGTCCGCTCCGACGCCTGGCACATGCTTGCGGAGAAGGTCGCGGACCGCCGCGGTCGCGGGTGAAGCCTTGAGCGGACGCCTGAGATCTTGCGCGCGGGCGGCGGAAACCAGCTCGACGGCAAGGATGTGCGCGAGGTTGTCGAGCACCGTGCGGAGCTTCAGCCCAGCACCCCAACCCATGGAGACGTGGTCCTCTTGCATGCCGGAGGTGGGGATGGAGTCCACGCTGGCCGGCGCGGCCAGGCGCCGGTTCTCCGCGACCAATGCCGCTGCCGTGTACTGCGCGACCATCAGGCCTGAGTTGACGCCCGGCTCCTGAGCAAGGAAGGGGGGCAATCCCTCTGAGCGATGTGGGTCGAGCAGGCGGTCGACTCGCCGCTCGGCGATGGCGCCGACTTCGGCCGCTGCGATAGCCATGAAGTCCGCTGCAAAGGCGAGCGGCTCGCCGTGGAAGTTGCCAGTTGACTCGACCTCCCCAGTCTCCAGAACGACCGGGTTGTCGACGGCGGAGGCAAGCTCGACGGCGGCGACGCGGCGGGCGAAATCCAGCGTGTCACGCGCCGCGCCGGCGACCTGCGGGCTGCACCGCACCGAGTAGGAATCTTGCACCGCATGATGCGAGTGGCGATGGGAGGCGACGATGCCGGAACCTCGCATCAGCCGTACAAGGTTGGCCGCGCTCGCGATCTGGCCGGGATGCGGGCGGATCTCGTGCAGGCGCGACTGGAACGTCCGATCCGTCCCCAGGAGCGCCTCGGCCGACATGGCGGCGGCGATGTCAGCGGTCCGGAAGCGAAGCTCCGCATCAGCGCAGGCCAGTGCAAGCATGCCCAGCATTCCGTCGGTCCCGTTGATCAGCGCCAGGCCCTCTTTGGTCTCGAGCTTCAACGGTTTCAACCGCGCAGCCTTGAGCGCCTGGGTCGCGGCCTTGATGTTGCCTTCCGCATCTATGACCTCGCCTTCGCCGACAAGCGCCAGGCCGATGTGAGCGAGCGGGGCGAGGTCGCCGCTGCATCCCACCGAGCCGTAGCGTGGGACGACCGGCGTGATCTCTGCATTCAACATCGCGATCAACGCCTCTGCCACCACCGGCCTCACCCCCGACAGACCCATGGCCAGCGTTCGCGCCCTGAGCAGCATCGTGGCGCGAACCACCTCAGACTCGACCGGGGCGCCCATGCCGGCGGCGTGCGAGCGGATCAACGCCAGCTGCAGCTCCGGCTGGCGAAGCGGGGCGACGCGGGTGCCGGCCAGCGCGCCAAACCCGGTGGAGACGCCGTACACCGGTTCACGCGACGCCGCGGCACGCTCGACCCGAGTCCGGCTGCGCTCCATCCTGGTGCGCGCCGCCGGCGCAAGGGCGACCTTCTCGCCGTGACGGGCCACGGCCACGACCTGGCTCTCCGCCAGACCAGCGCCGCGCAGCGTGACGGTCATCGAAGCAACCCTAGCCGAAGAAATCGGATACCCGCACGGGAGTGGCGAATGCGGGGTTACCGCTGTCTCGCTAGCGCATCAGGGCGCGGGAATGAACCGGGCGCGCGTGAACGAACCTTCTTCGAAGTCGACCACCCATGTCGATCCCTTCTCGAACCCACCCTCCCCCGGCTTGACGACCCGCTTCTTGACCAGCTCCTCGACGAGCTCCCAAACGATGTCGCCGTGCGTGCTGAGCACAACCTCGTCCAGCGTGGGATCGCCGATGAACTCCATCGCCCCCGCGAGGCCGTGGCCCTCGGCCAGCGACGGCGACTGCTTGACCGGCAGCTTGCGCACACGGGCCAGCGGTTCGACGGTTTGCACACAGCGCAGGAATGGGCTCGAGTAAACGGCAGCGATCGATAAAGGCGCGAGGATCTCGACCAGCGTCTCGGCTTGCTTGATTCCCTTCTTGCTCAGCGGGCGTTGACGGTCATCGCCTGTCCAGTGCCCACGGCTGCCGGCCTTGGCATGCCGCACGACATAGAAGGTCCCCAAGTTGCGTCAGGGCATCCACTGGCGCAGCTGCTTCCGGTCGAGCGCCTTCCAGACCTTCGGCCATTTGGCCCTCGCCTCTTCGGCCGCGATGTGCTCCATGGCGATCAGCTCCCCCGCGACAAATGCGCGGCGGCCGCTGATCCGAGCGCTGCGCAGCCACGCCTGGGCGGTGACGCTGTCCTGATGCTCGCCAAGAACGGTCTGCAGCTTGGCGGCAGCTCGCGCGAATGCGGCGGCCGCGCTGCCGGCGACTGGAGCAACTGCCTCGGCAGCGTAGCGCGCGCGCTTGGCGAGGATGCGGATCCGATGCAGCTCGGGGTCGGTGGGCGGGTCTGGAAGCTGGCGAACGGCCGAGCGTAGGCGCCGCCACGGACCCGCCGCCAGAGGAGGCAGCACCGCGGACGCAGGCTGGTCGGCCTCGGGCAGCGTGGCGGGCGAGTGGGCCGCGGCCACGAGCCGCTCCAGGAGGTCGACATACCGCATCGAGCCAAGCTCGGCCAGCAGCTTCTTGCGCAGCGTGTCGATCTCGACCTCGAGGATGTGCAAGAGGGAGCCGGCCGAGCGCAGGTCGGCCGCCGGAAGCGATTTGGCGCGCTCACGCAGGCGCTCGAGAAGGACCTCGCGGTCCCGAACCGCGCCGAGCCCCATGGCCAACCAGCCGAGCTCGGAGCGCAGCGGCTCGGTCCACTCAGGGTCCAGCAGCGGCCCGAAAGTGCGCAGATGCGAGCGAAGCTTGCGGGTCGAGACGCGAGCTTGATGGACGGCCTCTGGGTCGCCGCTGGTGCGCACGAGCGGGTCGTGGTGCAGCAGCGAGGCGATGGATTCGGCGAGCACGCTCTTGATCACGTCTTTGGCCGGCGAGTCCGGCTGCACCGGCTGGGGCGCCACCTCGGGCGCTTCCATGGCGCGCGGACCAAGCGCTCGGACGTGCTTGGGTGTGGGATCCGGCGCGCCGGCGCCGGCGCCTCGCAACCGTGTTACCAGCGGATCGACGATGCCGTTCGCGCCGTTCAGAGAGCTGACCTCGACCTCGATCTCGCGGAAGCGGGCGGCGACGCGCCTGCCGTCCCGCACAGACACCTCGTCATCGACGACCTCGGCGACTCGGGCGCCTGTTGCATCGACCAGCCTCACGCGCCGGCGGATGGTCGAGAGACGCGCGACCGGGACGAGCTCCGACTTCCGCACGTACGCGCGAACTATGTCCACCGCCGCCTCTGGCGGCTTTTTCGAGCCACCCTGAAAAGTCAGCTCGTCGCGTTCGAGGAGCTGGCCGGGCGTGTCGCGGCTGGCCGCCGGCGGCAGCTTCAACGTCCAGCCCTCACCCGCGCGGTACCTGAGCGAGACGCCCCAGCGCGCAAGTCTCAGGTCCGGGGTGTCGTAGTAGACGGTCTCCATCCGGACGGCCTCGGGAGGGGTTACGGCCACGCCGTCGACGACTCCACTGAGGTCAGGGAGGTGGAACGCGGGTCCCGCCCCGAGCTTCACCTCTCGCTCAAGCATGTGGGACGCCGTTCACCACCCCGTTGCCACGCGCGCTCTCAAGAGCCAGCTCCTGGAAGCGTTTGTGTGAGTTGAGGCCTCGCACGGTGGGCACCTTCTGCCACGCCCCGTCGGGGCACAGCTCCCAGGCCAGTACGTCGTCGGCGAGGACGATCTCGAGGATCTGTGAGAGCCGCTGGCGGAGCTTGGGATCGGTGACCGGGACGACCGCTTCGACGCGGCGGTCGAGGTTCCGCGGCATGAGGTCTGAGGACCCGAGGTAGTACTCGGCGTCGGCGCCGTCTCCGAACACAAACACGCGCGAGTGCTCGAGGAAGCGGCCGACGATCGAACGTACCTTGATCCGCTCAGACATCCCGATCACGCCCGGACGCAAGGAGCACATGCCGCGAACGATCAGGTCCACCTGCGCGCCCGCGCGGGAGGCGGTGTACAACGCCTCGATGATCTCCGGGTCGATCAGGTTGTTGACCTTGATGATGATCCGGCCGCCCGGCTTGCCTTCGCGCTCGATCAGCTGCGCGATGCCGGCGCGCAAGCTGGTCGGGGCGACCAGGAGCTTCCGGTAGCGATGCTGGCGGCTGTATCCGGTCAACAGGTTAAAGAGCTCGGTGACGTCGGCGCCGAGGTCGGCATCGGCCGAAAGCAAGCTCACGTCTTCGTACCCGTGCGCGGTGCTCGGGTTGTAGTTGCCTGTGCCGACATGCAGGTAGTGCTGGATGTGCTTGCCCTCGCGGCGGACGACCAGCGTGACCTTGGCGTGAGTCTTCAGGCCGAGCAGCCCATAGACGACGTGCACGTTCGCTTCTTCGAGAGCCCTTGCCCAGCCGATGTTGGCCTGCTCGTCGCCGCGCGCCTTGAGCTCTACCAGCGCGACGACCTGCTTGCCTCCTTCGGCGGCGCGGATCAGCGCGCGCACGATGGGGCTCGCCGGACCTGACGTGCGGTACAACGTCTGCTTGATGGCCAGCACGTCTGGGTCGCTCGCGGCGTGGTCGATGAACGCTTCAACCGACGTGGCGAAGGAATCGTAGGGGTGGTGAGCAAGCAAATCGCCGGACCGCATAACAGCGAAGAGGTCAGGGACCTCAGCCCCGAGGCCGCGCAGCCGCGGCTGGGTGGTCGGTGTCCAGGGTTCTTCTCTCAGGTCCGGACGGTCGAGCTGCAGCGACAGCATGTGGAGGCTGCCGAGATCCAGCAATCCGTCGGCGTGGTACACGTCTGTGGGCTGAAGCTCGAGCTCTCTGGTCAACAGCTCGAGCACCTCAGGTGACATGCCCGGATCGACTTCGAGTCGCACCACTCGCGCATGGCGCCGGCGGCGGCGGAGCTCGGTCTGGATGGCGGCGAGCAGGTCTTCGGCGTCGCTGTCGACGTCGTCGAGGTCTCCGTCCCGGGTGACGCGGAAAGGATGGTGCGCAACCACTTCCATGCCCGGGAAGAGAGCCTGGAGGTGAAGCGCGATGACGTCCTCCAGCGGTACGTACCGCTGCCCTTCGACCAGGGGGATGAACCGGGGCAGCACGGGAGGCACCTTCACGCGCGCGAAGCGCTGCTGGTGGCGCTGCGGGTCGCGGACCATGACGGCCAGGTTCAGCGATAGATGTGAGATGTACGGGAAGGGGTGGCCTGGGTCGACGGCAAGAGGAGTCAGCACAGGGAATATCTGCTGCCGGAAAACCGAATGCAGGAGGCTCAACTCGCGCTTGGTCACCTGGTCCCCTCGAACGAGGGCGATGCCGGCCTCGGCAAGCGCCGGGACGATGCCGCGGTTGAACAGTCCGACCTGGCGCTCGGTGAGGCTTTCGACGCGAGCCCGGATGGCTCTCAACTGGTCGAGAGGCGACATGCCGTCTGGCGACGCCACCGCGACGGCCGCCAGGACCTGCTCTTTGAGCCCGGCCACCCGCACCTGGAAGAAGTCATCGAGGTTCTGACTGAAGATCGCCAGGAACCGCACCCTCTCGAGCAGGGGCAGGCGGGAATCCTCCGCCATGGCCAGCACCCGCTCGTCGAAATCGAGCCTCGAGAGCTCCCGATTGAGGTAGCGAGGCATCTCAGCAGGAGGCTGCGGCAGGGACGTTTGATCCGCGTCGAACTGGACTCCCACCACCACGAATGGAAGATTACCGCCTGCCGCATCGGGCTGGGTTAGGGGTTGGTTAAGGACTTGGCAAGGCCCTCCCTTTCGTGCAACAAACGCTCTCGGGGGCCCTCCTACCTACCTTTGATAGCCTGGCTACGCGCCCAGGACGGACGTCTTGGATAACCCGACAGGCGGCTGAGTTGGCGGGCGCAGAGCCGCCTCTGGCTGTGCCCACCAAGAGCGCTCTCCGCGCCGCGACTGGGAACGGGCCGGTTTGCTGCCCCGGCCCGCCTCAGGTGATGTTTGTCTTAGCCGAGCGCCGCGACAACGTTCGAGAAGACGTTCACGATCTGGTTCCCCATGGTCAAAAGAATCACAATGACGACGATCGAAACGAGAACCAGGATCAAGGCATACTCGACCATTCCCTGGCCGCTCTGGCGGCGATCAAACCGGCGATTCATGGCCCACCTCCTTTCTCGCAAAGCGAGCGTTTGCAACGGTATCCCAGTACAACGCTCGAGAAGCGATTTATTTTCAGTTTCCTTACTTCAACGAACTGTAATTTCCGCCTGGGAGGCGATTTCCGGGGATCCGGCCTATTAAGTCAACGAACGGGAGGCCATTAAAGTACCTTCCCGTGGAAGCGGTCATCGAGACCCATGAGCTCAGGCGTGTGTTCAAGACGCGTCAGCGAGTCGTGGAGGCCGTGGCGGGGGTCGACCTGACGGTGCGCAAGGGTGAGATCTTTGGCTTCCTGGGCCCAAACGGCGCCGGCAAGACGACCACCCTCCGCATGCTCGCCACGCTGCTGCCGGCCAGCGGCGGGACGGCGACCGTGGCGGGTTGCGACCTGCGTACGCAACCCGACCAGATCCGGGAGCGCATCGGCTACGTGGGCCAGGCGGGTGGCTCCGATCGCGAGATCACCGGGCGGACTGAGCTGGTATTCCAGGGACGCCTATACGGGATGTCTGTGGAGGCGGCCAAGAAGAGAGCCACCGAGCTGATCACGATGCTCGAGCTGGAGGTGTGCGCCGACCGCAAGGCAGGCACCTACTCAGGCGGACAGAAGCGCCGGCTGGACATCGGGCTGGGCCTCGTTCACGACCCGCAGCTCCTCTTCCTCGACGAACCCACGACCGGTCTCGACCCCCAGAGCCGCGCGCGCGTGTGGGATGAGGTGAGGCGCATGCACGACCGTGGCACAACCGTCTTCCTGACCACGCATTACCTCGATGAGGCCGACGCCCTCTGCGATCGGATCGCCATCATCGACTACGGAAAGATCGTCGCAGAGGGCACGCCCGAGGAGCTGAAGCGTGCGGTTGCGGGCGACGTGGTCACGCTCACCGTGGCCGGCGACCAGCAGCGGGCGCTGGACCTGGTGAAAGACAAGGCTTTCGTCAGAGAGGCCAAGGTCGACGAAGGCTTCGTCCTTCTATATGTGGACCGTGGAGAGGTCGCCATGCCGGCCATTCTGAGGCTGCTCGACGGCGCGGGCTTGACGCTCGTGACCATCGGCCTCCATCGGCCAAGCCTGGACGACGTCTTCCTTCGCCAGACCGGTCGCTCGCTGCGGGAGACAGCGGCATGAAGCTGGTGCGCGATACCGGGCTGGTCTTCGGCCGCTACTTCGGCCTTTTCATCCGCAACCCCGTCTGGGTGGCCCTAGGGGTACTGCAGCCTCTCCTCTATCTCATCTTGTTCGCGCCGCTGCTCAAGTCCATCGCATCGGTTCAGAGTTTCCCGCCGGGCGGAGCCTACAACGTGTTCGTGCCAGGCCTGCTGGTTCAGCTCGGGATGTTCGGCGCGGCCGGGGTTGG
>DATHDR010000240.1:0-6676 GCA_035318965.1 Verrucomicrobiia bacterium
GCCGGAGAATGCAAGGCCGTAAGGCTTCAATACCTCGTTCAGCGACGCGGCTGCCGCGGGGGTCTCGGCCCATGGGTCTCCAGCGATGAGGACGCTGCCCCCAGCAGCCACGTAGTAGCCGATCGCCGTGACGCTCACGGCTGAAAGAGGGACGGAAGGTGCGATCAGGACGAGCTCGTCGCAGTTAGATGGGATGGCGGCCAGGCCTGCGATGAGCACGTCTTTGGTCTCAAAGTTGTTTCTGGCGAGGATATCCGCCACGGCCGAATAGCCTGTCTGGCTGGTGTCGGATCGGCTGCGTCCGCCGGCGCCGGCTGCCCAGCACACAAGCGGGCTGTGACCTGCTTCCAACTTCAGCAGCGCCGAGGTGAAGTCCTGCTCCGTCTGCAGCGCCGGCGTGAGCAGCTGCGTCTTGCCGCGGTAGTCGAGCACCAGGGTGTCCGGTTCCGTGACCGAATACTTGTGGACGTCGGCCACGTCCACGTCAAAGTTCTCGCTCCGATAGACGATGCGCGGGCTCTGGGCTTCATACAGCGCCACGAGCGCTTCGGCCTGCGCCTGGTCGCTGCCGGCGCCAGACCTGAACAGCCCGATCACCAGCAGGTCCGAGCCCAGGCTCTTGGCCGCGAGCACCGACTGCGGCGCCAGCGTGTTGATACCGCTGCGCGTCAGGTCCCACGCCTGCGCGCCGCGTGCAGCCAGGATGTTCAGGGCGACCAGCACGCCAAGTACGGCGACGGTCAGCACCAGGCTGCCAGAGCCTGTTCGCAGGCGGCGGTTCACCGCCATCGCCTCGAATCGAGAAGCCTTGTCGTAAGAAACAACGCGGCGGCGGCGAGGCTCAGGAAGTACACCGTGTCTTTGAGCGTGACCTGGCCGAGGCTGAACGACTGGAAGCGGTTGAAGCCGCCGGCGTACTGGAAGAAGCGGCTCACGGGAGGCTGGACGAAGAAGCCGAGCAGCGAGCCCGCGTACCAGGTCAAGAGCAGCAGGGCGAGCGCTACGAAAAAAGCCACGATCTGACTTCGGGTCAGGCAAGAGGCGAAGACTCCGATCGCAGTGGCGGCGGCGCCGACGAGAACCAGGCCGATGTAAGTCGCGGCGATCAGGCCGAGGTCGAGCGTGGCCAGGTGTCCGGGCAAATAAACGGCGAGCACCACCACGTAGGCGAGGGTCGTCGCCAGCAGCAGCACATAGAAGGTAAGAGCTCCAAGCCACTTGCCGGCCGCAACCTCCCAGTCGCGGACCGGGGAAGTCAGCAGCAGCTCGAGCGTCCCCTGGCTGCGCTCCTCAGCGAAAACTCGCATGGTGATGACGGGGATCAGGATCGGCATCAAAAAGCCGGTGACGACGCCGAAGACTCCGTCCATGGTCGCGGCCTGGCCGGCGAGAACCGGGACCACGAAGCCGAACGCCGAGGTCAGGAGCACGAACAAACCAGCCACCACCCAGCCCTCTGGAGAGACGAAGAGCGCCATCAGGTCGCGGCGTGCGATGGTGGCGGCTCGAGTCACGCCGTCTCTTCGGTGGTGAGATGCAAGAACACGTCTTCGAGGCTCACCGTTCGTACTTGCAGCTCGCGCAGGCCGAACCCGGCCTCGACCACCACGCGCGCGAGCTCATCGCGCATGTCAGCCTTCGCCGACCGGACGACAACTCGCCACAGGCCGCCGCCGGCGTCGGTGACCGCGACCTCATCGACGCCCGGCACAGCGGACAGGCGACGCTGGATCTCGGCGCCGTCTCCGTGCACCACCATCTCGATCTCGCCGCCCGCAGCCCCGGCCACGCGGCGCGCCAGGTTGTCAGGCGTGTCGTCGGCGACCAGGCGGCCCCGGTTGATGATCAGCACCCGCTGACATGTGGCTGTCACCTCCGGCAGGATGTGGCTCGAGAGCATCACCGTGTGCTCCTTTCCAAGAGCGGTGATGAGCTCGCGAGTCTCCCGCGTCTGCGCCGGATCGAGCCCGGCCGTGGGCTCATCGAGGATCAAGACCTCCGGGTCGTGAACGATCGCCTGCGCCAGGCCAACCCGCTGACGCAGGCCTCGTGACAGCCGCCCGATCACCTCGTGCCGCCGATCGGTGAGTCCGCATTTCTCGACCGCCTCATCCACACGCGCGCGGCGGCGCGTCGATGCCACGCCTCTGAGCCGGCACATCATGTCGAGGAAACCGGCGACGCGCATCTCGTTGTAGAGCGGCGTCGTCTCGGGCAGGTAGCCGGCCCGGCGCCGTGCTTCCAGCGACTGCTCGACGACGTCGAAGCCGGCCAGGCTCGCCGTGCCCGAACCTGGCGCGAGGTAGCCGGTGAGGATCCGCATGGTGGTCGACTTGCCCGCTCCGTTCGGGCCGAGGAAGCCAAGCACCTGCCCGCGCGGGACGGAGAAGGTTAGGTCCTGGATCGCGGGGCGTCCGGCGTAGGACCTGCTCAGCCCCTGAACTTCGATCAAAGCCAGAGGAATTGTAGGAATCAGCCCGTAAGGTCGAAGCTCTCCAGGCCACCGGCGGCCGCCGACCACTGGGCGTCCACCCTCTCCACCTGCGCCGTGCGCGGACCGCGCATGGCCGCCTGCCTCAGCCGCTCCAGGTCCGGCCGCCCACCTTCCGCGACAAATTCCACCGTGCCGTCGTCGCGATTCCGCACCCAGCCGCGCAGGCCTAGGCGCTGTGCCTCACGCATGAGGAAATAGCGAAAGCCCACGCCTTGTACATCCCCGTGGACCGTGCCGTGCAACCGCTCCACTTGTTGGACAGTACGCTTGCTCTGTGCCAGCCTCCAGCATCGTGGCGATCGGCGACGAGCTGGTCGGCGGCTTCACGTTGGACACAAACTCACACTGGCTCGCGGAACGCCTGCGACTGCTCGGCTTTCCAGTCAAGCGCATCACGGCGATTCGCGACCGCCCGCAGGAGATCGTGGATCAGGTTCGGCGGGAGCTGGTCGATGCCGAGGTCACCCACGTTTTCCTGTCTGGAGGGCTCGGCCCAACCCCAGACGACCGCACGTTCGCCGCGCTTGCCGAAGCCCTCGGCCTCGAGATGGTCGTGTGGGAAGAGACGCGGGCTCGGATCGAGCGTCGCGTCCAGCGGATGCACGAAGCCGGGCTCCTGGATTCGCCGGAGGTGACCGAAGGCAACCTCCGCATGGCACGCATCCCGGCAGGACCCGCGCATGTCTTCAAGAACAAGCGGGGCATGGCGCCTGGTGTCGTCTACGAAGCGAACGGCAAGCACATCTTCGTGCTGCCCGGCGTCCCCCTGGAGATGAAGAGCATCTTCACCGAGGAGCTCGAGACCCAATTTCTCTCCGAAGGCTCCGCGGCGACGGTTCGTGAGCTTCGCTTCACCTTCGCCGTCGAGGCACGCTTCTACCCGCTGATGCGGGAGCTCGAGGAGAGTTTCCCGGACGTGTCGGTCGGCTCGTATCCGAACTTCGAGACCAAAGAGCTCGTGATCCGCTGCCTGGGCTCGGACCCCAAGCATGTGGAGGAGGTGCTCGAGGTCATACGCCGGCGGTCCGAGCAGCTTGGGATGGTCGGCGACTCGCGCTAGGTCGCGAGGCGTCGCTCCAGAAGGGTTCGCTCGGCCGGGTTCTGGCACAGCTCCAGCGCCCGCAGCCGCGCCTCGCGTGCCAGCGCAGGCTCGCCGACCCGGTCGAGCAGCTCAGCGCGGGTGGAGTGGAACAGGTGGTACCCCGCGAGTGACATCGCAAGGTCGTTGACTTCTCCGAGCGCGGCCTCGGGACCGGCGAAATAGCTCAGCGCGACAGCACGATTCAGGCGGACCACGGGGCTGTCCGACAGCGCGACCAGGGCGTCATACAGCACGACGATCTGATGCCAGTCGGTCTCGTTCCATGAAGCCGCCTCGGAGTGAAGTGCCGCGATCGCTGCCTGAAGCTGGTATGGCCCGGTTGCCCGCATCGCACCCGCCCGTTCCAGCAGCTCGAGGCCTTCTGTGATGGCTCCGCGGTCCCAGAGCCTTCGGTCCTGGTCCGGCAGGAGCACCATCTCGCCCGACGCATCGAAGCGGGCTTTGAAGCGGGCCAGGTTCAGCTTCATCAGGGCGAGCAGCCCGAGCACCTCGGGCTGGTCCGGCATGAGCGAGGCCACCAGGCGGGTCAGCCAGATTGCGTCGTCCGCGAGATCGCGTCTGATCGAGACCTCTGGCCCGCGGCTCAGGTAACCCTCGTTGAACATCAAGTAGAGGACGGACAGGACTCCATCCAGCCGTCCCGCCACCTCACTTCCTTCGGGAACGCGGTATGGAATTTTCGCTTCGACGATCTTCCGCTTCGCGCGCACGATCCTCTGAGCCACCGTGGCCTCCTCGACCAGGAAGGCCCGGGCGATCTCGGCGGTGGTAAACCCGACGACCGCGCGCAAGGTTAGCGCCACCTGCGCCTCCTGTGACAGGGCTGGGTGGCAGCACGTGAAGAGCAGCCGCAGGCGGTCGTCGGCCTCCTCAGGATCAGGTCTCAAGTCCGATTGCTCCAGCAGCTCGAGCTTCTCGCGATATCTCTTGTCCCGCCGCAGGATGTCGATGGCGCGCCGGCGCGCCGTGGTCATCAACCACGCACCGGGCTTGTCGGGGATGCCTTGTTCCGGCCATTTCTCGAGCGCCGCCACCAGGCTGTCCTGGACGACCTCCTCCGCGAGGTCGAAGTCGCCGACCATTCGGACCAGGGCTGCAGTCAGCCGCCCGGCCTCCTCCCGGAAGACCGAAGCGACTGCTGCTCCCGTGGTTGTGCGCGTCTGCTCAGCCGTTCGCGTGCTGCTCGATGACGGGCCGAATCTCGACGATCCTTCCATCGCCTCCGCCGGGCCACGTCTTCGCCATGGCAAGCGCCTCATCGATGTCTTTCACGTCGACGATCGCGAAGCCGCCGATGACCTCTTTGGACTCGACGAACGGGCCATCCGTGACGACGGCCTTGCCGTTCTTGATGCGCACGGTGGTCGAGCTGCTCGGACCTTTAAGCTCTTCGCCGCCAACGAGGCGGCCGGCCTTGCTGTGCTCCTCGAACCACTGCATCACCTGGCCGTAGGCTGCGACTCGCGCGGCCTCCGTCATCTTTTCCCAGGACTCCTGGTTTTCGACTGTGTCAGCGAACATCAGGACGTACTTCATTCCGAATCTCCATCCAGGGCGGTCTTGATTGCCGCTTCATCAATACGACGAACAGGCCCCGACAAAATCGACGTGGTCAGGAACCCGTGTATTCAGGCTCCTGCTTGGACAGAAAGGACATGATCCCGATCGCCGCGTCAGTGCTGAGCGCGGCGCGGGCGAAGTTGCCCGCCTCGATTTCCAGCGCTTCGTCGAGCGGCAGGTCGTAGCCGCGCCGCACCGCATCCTTGATCATCGCGATCGCAAACGTCGCCGCCTTCGCCAGCTTTCCGGCCAGGCCATCGACCGCCGCCTGGAACTCGTCCGGCGCAACCGCCATGTCGACCCAGCCCACCGCCTCGGCCTCACGCGCCGACAGTCGCGTCGACTCGATCAGATACCGCATGGCCTTGGCCTTGCCTATGAGCCGCGGTAGGCGCTGCGTGCCGCCGGCGCCGGGGATGATGCCGAGAGCGGATTCGGTTTGGCCGATGCGCGACCGGCCGTCCTCGACCATGACGCGGTAGTCGCAGCACAGTGTCAGCTCGCTTCCTCCGCCGAGCGCGTGGCCGTTGATGGCAGCGATCACAGGCTTGGGACATTGCTCGATCGCTGAGAAGTGATCGTTCATGCGCTTCATGAAAGATCCGATCTGGTCGACCGCGTCCTTTGCCGTTCGATCGATGCTGCCGAGCATGGTCAGGTCGGCGCCCACGCTGAAGTACTTCTCGTACTCGGACGCGAGTACGATCGCGCGGACCTCAGAGTCCTTGCCAAGCGCGTCGAAGGCTGATGACAGCTCTTCCATGAGGTCTTCTGCAATCGCGTTGTTGCCCTTGCGATGCATGACGACGCGGGCCATCGCGCCGTCACGCTTGACGTCGACGCAGTCTCCCATCAGGCGGTGAACAGCGGAATGCCGCCTGCCACCTCGATGACAGCGCCGGTGATGTAGCCCGCTTCATCCGAGCACAGGAAGGCGATCGTGTTCGCGATGTCCTCCGGCTGCCCGAACCGCTTGAACACCGTCCGTGCCCTGAAGCGCTCGTACAGCGGGTTGGTCTCAGCCGCGGCCTTGCCCGCCTCGGATTCGATGATCCCGGGCGCGATCGCGTTGGATGTGATGTTGTGGCGCCCGCCTTCGAGGGCCGCCGTTTTCGCGAGCCCGATGAGGGCAGCTTTGGTGGATGAATAGCTCGCCTGGCCGAAGCCGCCCAGGGTGCCCGCGATCGATGACATGAAGATCAGGCGGCCGAACTTGTTCTCGACCAGGTACGGCCACACCTCTCTGGTGCAGTTGAAGGCGCCGGTGAGGTTGACGCGTACGTCTCGGTCCCACAGCTCGTACGACTGGTTGGGGATCTGCGCGGCGTGGTCGAGGGTCGCGGCGTTGTTGATCAGGATGTCGATCTTGCCGAACTCCTCTTTGACCTTCTTGAACACATCGCGGATCTGCTCCCGGTTGGTCACGTCCATCTTGATCGCGAGC
Source organism: Verrucomicrobiia bacterium (assembly GCA_035318965.1). Taxonomy (GTDB): domain Bacteria; phylum Chloroflexota; class Dormibacteria; order Dormibacterales; family Dormibacteraceae; genus Palsa-870. Next base: position 6,601 of record DATHDR010000240.1, read on the forward strand.
GACTTCCGGCCCATCTTGCGGATCTCATCCGCGGTGCTGTTGGAATGCACCCAGCCCTGAGACACCGCCACCTGCG
>DATHDR010000241.1:0-9621 GCA_035318965.1 Verrucomicrobiia bacterium
GAGAGGCCTGGAATCCTCGAGCAGACGCTGATCTCGGCTTTTCCGAGCCGCGACGCCGCCGAGTTCGCTCGCGATTTCGTCATCAGGCACAGTCGCGTCGTGCCGAAGCTGAGCGAGATCATCGACCCGAGTCAGGCGGGCAAGCTCCGCGCCCTGATGCCAGATGATTTCGTCCTGGACGCGCGCAAAGCGCTTGACGGCGGGCACGCCCTCTTGATCTTGACGGTCGACGAAACCGACGCTTTCAGGGTCCGTGAGCTGCTCGACGAAGACACGCGAAGCGAATGGACGATGGGCGCGCCACCGCAGCTGAGCGCTGGGACGAAGCGTTAGTGGCCGAGATCTCCCGACGACGCTCTGCGCGTGTGCGCCGGCCAGCCTCGGCCCGCGAAGACACAAAAGAGCACCTGAGCGCCGGCGACATCGTTCGCGTTGCCGGTCCAGGGGTCATTTCGGGCGGAGCCGACAACGACCCCGCAGGCATCGCGACCTATTCGATCGTCGGCGCGAGCGTCGGGTTCGCGCAAAACTGGCTGCTCTTCCTGTCGACTCCGATGCTGATCGTCGTGCTGCAGATGTCGGCCAAGGTAGCCAACGTCACGAAGAGCGATCTCGCCGGCCTGCTGCGCACGAGCTTCGGCGCGCGCGTCGCCACCCCCGCGGTCGTTCTCATGGTCATCGCCAACGTGATCACGATGGGTGCGGACCTGCTGGCGATGGGCGCCGCCATCCAACTGCTCACCGGGATCAAGTTCATCTACTGGATCGTGCCAATGGCGGCGGTCATGGCCGGGGTCACCATCTTTCTCGACTACAAGCTCGTCAGCAAATACCTTCTGTGGCTTGTCGCGGTTTACGCCACCTACATCGTGGCGGCTGTCTTGGCCCGGCCGGATTGGGGCGATGTAATCCGCAGCACGTTCCTGCCCCGAATCTCGTTGAGCCCTGACTACCTTCTAGGCGCGGTGGCTCTCCTCGGCACCACGATCACCCCATACCTCTTCTTCTGGCAGGCAAGCGGGGAGGTCGAGGAAAAGCGTGGGGTCCAATCGCTGAGCCGGAGCAATCTCGATATCACCATCGGGATGATCTGGTCGAACCTGATCGCCTTCTTCATCATCGTCGCGACCGGCGCGGTCCTGTTTTCCCATCACACGCAGATTCGAACCGCCGCTGACGCCGCGCGCGCCCTGGAGCCGTTTGCCGGACCCTACGCGACCATCCTGTTCAGCGTCGGTGTCATCGGCGCGGGCCTGCTCGCCATTCCGATCCTGGCTTCGTCCGCCGCATTTGGCGTGGCGGGACTCGCGGGGTGGCGTCGGGGGCTCGGGCGCAATCCCAGAAACGCACCCCAGTTCTATGTGGTGATAGGCCTTGCATTTCTTGTCGCCATGGAGCTCGCGATCTCAGCTGTCGATCCGATTAAGGCATTGTTCTACTCGCAGGTGCTGGACGGCATCATCGCGCCGGTCATGATCGTGCTCCTGCTGCTCTTGACGTCGAGCCGCAAGCTGATGGGCGACTTCGTCAATGGGATCCCGACGAAGGTCTTCGGTTGGGCGGCCGCCGCGGTGATGGTGCTCGCCGACGTGGCGATGGTCTACCAGGTGGCGACGAACGGCCTGCCTTAGAGGCTCGCGCGTACCGCTCGCACTCGCCGCGTTGCACTAGCGAGGCAATTGATGGGAGCGCCCACAGCAACACAGCCACCTGGCACGGCCGCGAAGTCGCGCGAGCTTGCCGCTGAGGTCATCCACGATGCTCAGCGGCTGGTCAGGCTCGAGGTCGCGCTGGCCAAGCAAGAGCTCAACGACCTCGCGATGGCCAACGCCGTCGCCGCGGTGCTGGTTATTTTCGGCGGGCTCCTAGTCTTGCTTGGTGTCCTGGTTGCGCTCCCGTCTTTGGTCGTCTTCCTCGTCCCGTGGCACTGGCAGGCCGCGGCTGTCTGGATCGTGCTTTACATGGTGCTCGGTCTCGGTCTTGCCTTTTACGGGAAGACGCGCTTTCGCGTGGGGTTGCCGGCCAGGACCCTGGCAAGTTTGAAGGAGAATAAAGAATGGGCTCTTCGGCGGATGAGATCGACCGGCAGATAAGCGAAACCCGCGCCCATATCGATCACAACCTTGGCGTGCTCGAGCAACGGGCGGCCTCCAACGCTATGCGCTACGGGCGGATCGCCGCCGTCGTGCTCGGCGTCGTATCGGTCGCGGGCGTCGGCGTGCTCATCTACCGACGTATGAACCGCCAGTCGCGAAGTGAGCGGCTGCAAAGCATGCTGATCGAGGCGCTGAGGGATCTTCCCAGTTCGCTGCGCGACCTTCCGGACGAGGTGATGTCAAGACTGAAAAAGCCACTGCCGTCCGTCAAGGTCGTCGTCAACGGCACCGATGACGTCGAGACGCGGGGGGCGGGAACGCTCGAGCGCGTCGTACGCCGGGTTGCTCCGGCGGTGGTCGGCACGGCCTCGAGCGCTTTGATCGAGCGCCTCACACGCCGGTCAGAGCCGGCTGAGCGCTCGGCCGTCCCCGCGTAGGACTGATCCGATGACGCCTCGATGAGCCCGCTGCGGCGCGTGGCTGACCGCGCGCGCGGCACCGTTCCGTTTCGGGTGATCACCGCATTCGGCGAGAGCCAGGCGAGCAACTACGCGGCCGCCCTCGCGTTCTCCGCGTTCCTCGCGATGTTCCCGATGATGCTCGGGGCGCTCTCGATCATCGGTCTCTCCATTCGCGACCCGGCCACCGAGGCCAGGTTCCAGGCGCTCATCCTGCAGCTGTTCCCGGGCGGCGCGCAGGGCGAGCTCCAGCATGCGATCCATGGCGTGAAGCAATCCGCGGGATGGTTGGCCCTGGTCTCGCTCGGGGGCCTCGTCTGGAGCGCCAGCGGAACCTTCGCCACGATGGAGTTCGCCCTCACGCAGATTTTCGGCACGAAGCAACGCGACATGCTGCGGCAGAAGCTGATGGGCTTGGTGATGATGGTCGTGCTGGTGGTCGCGCTGGGGATCACGGTCGGGGCCAACTCCGCCGCCGGATACCTTTCCACATACCTCCGCTACGCGTGGGTGCTGAGCTTTGTGATCGGCGCCGCCGTCATGGTGGCGCTGCTCGTCCTGCTCTACCGCTTCGTGCCGAACCGAACGTTCAGCCTGCGCGAGGTGCTCCCCGGGGCGCTGCTTGCCGGTGTGCTGATCGAAGCCCTGTCGCTTGTGTTCCCCCTCTACGCGCGGTTCGCCGGCAGCTTCAACACTTACGGCGTTCAGTTCGGCCTCTTCTTCCTTCTCGCCACGTGGCTCTACGTGCTCAGCGAGCTGCTGCTGCTCGGTGCGGTCTACAACCGCTTCCGCCTGGGCCAGCCGGCCACCAAGGGGCTGATCGCAAGCCCTTCCGACCAATCACACGAGCCCGAACGGGCGGTGGACGTCATCCGGCGCAAGAAGCGTGGAACCCACGCGTGATCAGGCGGCGGGGCAAGCGCTCGATAGCGAGCTGAGCCCGGCCCTTCTTGTCGGTACTGGGTGCGGCGGTGGGCGTTACCCCTATGAGCGGCCGAGGGCGTCCGGCAGACGGACGGGCCGCTGATGACTGAAAGGAGGTACGTCTTTTGGGAACTCTGTTGTTCATCGTGCTCGTCATTCTTGTGCTCGCGGTGCTGCTTGGCGCCGGCGGGTACAGCGTTCGACGCTACTGGAGCCCGGCGGGCTCAGAGGTCGTCGAGACAAGTGAGACGACCGGTGGAGGCGCAGGCGCCGGCATCGCGGCCGCGATTCTGGCCCTTCTGGTCTTGACTCTCCTGTTCTTCGGCTTCACCCAGTGGAACTGGTTCGGCGCTCGCTCGACCGCGCCGTCCAACAACCCGACGGTTGCCAGCCCCGCCCCGACCAGCAACACCGGACCCGGTGGCAGCACGGCAGCGTCGCCCGCGGCATCGCCGTCGGCGTCGGCGTCGCCCTAGACCGTCTGATCGTCTTTACAGAGTTGAGGGCCGCGCCTCGAGGCCGGCCCTCTTTCATTTCACCGCACAAACAAGAAGGAGGCAAAGCATGGCCATCTCCACGAAACGGCGGGAGCAGATGCCGGCGGAGAAGTTCGCCTTTCCCAAGCAGCGCAAAGAGCCGCTCAATGACGCAAGCCACGTGCGCAACGCCATCGCGCGCTTCGACCAGGTCGAGGGCGTAAGCGATTCCGAGCGCGAAGCTGCCTGGCGCCGCATCCGGGCCGCGGCCCGCAAGTACGGCGTCGAGGTCAGCGCCAGAGGCTGGCGGTCCCTTATGAAGGGCGGCAAGTCGGGCCCGAAAAACCCGGCGTAAGTCAAGCCGCTGAGCTACCCCTAGAGGCCGGGTAATCCGCGCTCTCGGGCTCTAGGCTTATCGCACCAGATGCGAAGGCTCCTACTCTGGTGCGCGCAGAACCGCTGGCTGTCGACACACGTTCCTCGCTGGCGATTTGCGCGCCGGGCGGTCAAGCGCTTTTTGCCTGGCGAGCAGTTCGAAGACGCATTGAAGGCCGCCATCGCGTTCAAGGCTCAAGGGATCGGCGCGCTCTTCACCCGGCTTGGTGAGAACGTCAGGGACCTTTCAGAAGCGCGCGCGACCGTCGAGCACTACGAGTCGGTGCTGTCGAGCGCGTCCGCGGCCGGCGTTGACGCGGAGATCTCCGTCAAGCCGACGCAGCTCGGCCTCGACATCGACGCGGACGCGGCGTATGTAAACCTAGAGAGGCTGGCCCGCGCCGCGGCGAAGGCAAAGAGCTTCTTGTGGCTGGACATGGAGGGAAGCGCCTACACGCAGGCGACGCTCGACCTTTACCGGCGGCTGCGGGCAGATCATCCGCGAACCGGCGTCTGCTTACAGGCATATCTGTACCGCACGCTCGAAGACGCAGTCGGCCTGCTGCAGCTGAAGCCGGCGATCAGGCTCGTCAAGGGCGCTTATGCGGAGCCGCCGGACCGTGCCTTCACCGCCAAGAAGGACGTCGACGCGAACTATCTCGCGCTGTGCTCGCTCCTGCTCTCCGAGGTCAAGGGCGGCCGGCTTCGCCTGGTGCTCGGGACGCACGACGTCGAGCTCGTCGCCCACGCCACCCGCTTCGCAGACGCCCTGGACCTTGAGCGCGCGAAGGTGGAGGTGAACATGCTCTACGGGATCCGCACCGACCAGCAGGTCAGGCTCGCAGCCGAGGGTTACGCCGTCAAAGACCTCATCGCCTACGGCGACGCCTGGTACCAGTGGTATCTGCGCCGGCTCGCGGAGCGCCCGGCCAACGTGATGTTCGTCGCCAGACAGATGCTTCCCTGACGGACCAGCCTCAGGCTTTGGTCAGGAAGAGGTCGAACTCGATCGTGGCCGTCGGGTCGACGGTGACGAAAGGCGCCTGCGGTGGGCTCACTCCATAGTCGGTCATGTTGATCGTCAGCGTGCCGGCGATCTCGACCTTGTCGCCAACCAACTGTGCCTTCGCCGCAGCCGTGACGTCCTTGGTGACGCCGTGGATGGTGAGCGTGCCGGGGACGGTCACGTCAGCCGGAGCGCTCGTCACCGTACCTGGGACTGACGCCGAGGTGGCCGTGAAGGTCGCGTTCGGAAACTGCTGCACTGCGAGCTGACGCGTCACGACTCCATCACGCTGACTGACGTCGCGACCGGCCACCTGGTCGACGCTGTGCAGGCTGGTCAGGTTCGCGGTCACGTTGATGGCGCTGACCTGGTATCCGCCGGCGTCACCGCTGACGCTCAACTTGCCGCTCACGTTCGACGTGCGCGCGACGGCCAAATGCTTGGAGCTCGCGCCCGCGAACAGCTCCTGCACCCGGTACCCGACTAGCGAGCCGGTGGCGATGTTCCAGTTCCCGGCCAGGCCGGTCGCGCTCGTCGATCCCGCGGTCGCGCTCGGAGTGGCGCTGAGCGCCAGCGTGGCGGGGGAGGTGCGCAGGCCCGAGAAGAAATAGACGTAGCCGCCCGCGCCGATCAGGGCGAGGATTGCGACACCAGCTATCGCGGCGACGATCAGATTTCTTTTCATCTCATTGATTTCATTGGAGGGGGCCGGCTTTTCACCGGCCCCCACGTGACGGACCTGTTGGCGCTATAGCCAATCTAAGGGACTGTCGGGACCTGGCCGGCGTCTTCTTGCGCCTCGCGGGCCGCGCTCTCGCCGGCTTCATGAGTTGCATCCTCATTCGGCACGAACGTACCTGATGCGGTTCCCGGCGTCGGGCTCGCGGCGTTTGACGCGGCTGAGGCGACGATCGTGGTCGCGCCGTAAAGCACGGCGCCAGTCACGCCACCGATGAGCATCGAACCCGCGATGGCAGCGGCTGCCACTGACTTGCGAATGCCGTTCATGGTTTCTCCTCCTTCGTTGGTAATCGCTCGCGTGAGCGTCGAAACGAAGGCTGACCGCGGCGCCTCAGCGCGCCGTGTGAGAAATCTGTGAGATTGTCGAGAGTGGAAAGCTCCGTTCCTTGTCCTCTACCCCCAGGGGGAGACTGGTGAGGGGGGCGGTGGAAAAAGAAAGGCCGGCGGCACCAATGCCGCCGGCCTCGAGGACCCGACTTACCTGGAGAGCCTCTCCGCCGGCTCCGGCATCTCGCCTTCTACTGGCTCCTCCATGAGGTCCGGCTTCTCACCGTCCCCGTCGCCCATCGGATGAACCTGCTCTTTGTGGCGCTTGATCTCTTCGGAGTTCGCGAACTCCTGGTCGCAAATGTCGCACTTCAATTGTGTAGCCCTCCTATTCGAGGTTTGAAGCGTCCGAACCTTGCGGCCCAGACGCTTCATTGATAAAACGCACTGGTTTGACCACGTACTCATACCCTTCCAGCGCGTTCTCCCTTTGTGGCTAAATCATTTGCGGAAGCTGGTCTGTACGGAGGACAAGAGATGGACACCTTGCAGGAGAAGACGGTGGGGGAGACCGACCGACCCACCATCAGGGAGGTCGACCCTCGGGCGGGCATGGCCGCGGTGCTCGTCGTAGTGATCGTGGCCGCGGGCGTCGGTTTTGTCATCTACCAGCGAAGGCGCCGCTTGTCGCTCGCAAGGCGACTGCGGCACACGCTTCCAGACGTGGACGACCTTCGCGCGTCGATCAGGCGCCCGCTGGAGCGGGTGGTCAAAGCTCTGTAGGGGGATCCTTACGCCGCTTGTATGGCGGCGGCCAGCTTGAGCTCCTTGGGCGGGGCCGGCGCCTGCACCGTCGAACCCAGGTGCTTGCGCGCCGACCTGTAGCCGCGGTTCATGAGCTCGTCGGTGTGGCTGAAGTCGGCGGGCGACACAGCGACCGCCTCGGGCGTGGGCAGGACCTGGATGTCGACCAGCTGCCTGTAGGCAGCAACCTCGGCGTCGAGCCTCTGCTCGACGAAACGGGCCAGGGCAAAAAGCGCCATGCCGAGCGCGTTGGTCGGCTCCTGGCGCAGCCACGGATAGCCGACCGGAAGGACGAAGATCCGCGTCGCGCCGAGCTCGATCGCCCCCGCGATCGGGGTGTGGTTGGCGACGCCCCCGTCGATGAACTCGCGCCGGCCGATGCTCACCGGGGGAAAGATGCCGGGGATCGCGGTGCTGGCAAGCAGCGCCGGCACGGCCGGCCCGCTGGACATCAGCACGGCGCGCCCGGTCTTCAGCTCGGTCGTGATGACGTGGATGGGCACCTCTGCCTCCTCCAGGCGTTCGTACGGCACGTACTTTTCGAGGATTCCTCGCAGGCTGGCGTTCGAGATCACGTGGTTGCTGCGACCCATCAGGCCGCGCGCGCTTGACCACGGGCTCAGCGGGAAGATGTCGTTGCGGCGCAGCCCGCGCCAGATCTCGCCCAGCCGCAACGCACCTTCGTGGCAGGGGCTTGCGGCGATGAATGCGGCGTTCACGGCCCCCACCGAGGTGCCGATCAAGAGGTCGGGGCAGATGCCCGCTTCGGTCAGGGCCAGCAGCATGCCGACCTGCACCGCGCCGAGACTCCCGCCTCCGGAGAGGACGAAGGCCGTTCGACCGTTCCCCTCAGGCTTCATAAGCCGAGGGGTTCGGCGGTTCATGTTGGTTGCTTGGTTCCGCGATTCGCGGCAGCCCGCTGCTCGCGGAGCGCCTCGAGCATGACGGCGGCGTCGACGCGATCCCACAGCCGCCAGTCTGATTCGGACTGCCATACCTGGTCGAGCAGCGACTCGAGCTGAGTGTGCAGGTCGGGTGCGTCGGACCGGTTTCTGAATCTCATCCTCACTCCCTGTCCTGAAAACGCACAAACATCTGGAACTCAACTCATACCGTTGGACGGTTCTCAAGTTCCACCGATGAACGGTTTGTTACGAGATCCAGACCGGGGCGGACGAAGCGTCGAGGCTCAGCTCGGACGTGATCTGCTTTGCCGTCGGCGCGGTGGACTGGGCGGAGGGCACCGTCCACAGCTGGAACCCGCCGTCGCCAGCAGGCGCTCATCAGCGGACATCGCGGGCTGGAGGCAGCCGGCTTCAGGATCCGTGAGCCCTACGGCCTCGCCTCCACCCCAGGAACGCCTGAGCAAGCTTTAAGCCCCGTCACAGGAACGCGTGGTGAAATAGGCAGGCGGAGGTGCGCGTTACCCCAGCGTTGAAAGCTATTGTCTGCCTCGTTGCCGCGGCGCTGTTGCTGGGCAGTGAGACGTGGCCTAAGGAGGAGCCTGCGGCGCCCCTCGTTGGATTCAGCTACAGCCCGGGGATCGTCTCATCAGCGAACACCAGTGCGGCTGGAGAGTTGGCCAGTCTTCTCGCGGCGACCGAGCCCGACCTGGTGCGGCTGCCCATCTATTGGGAGTTGGTCCAACCTACGCCGGAAAGCCTCGATTTCTCATCGGTCGATGAGCTGCTCGACGTGGTCGAGGCCCACAACGCGTTCGCCGATCGCCAAACGCGGGTCGTGCTCACGCTCGGCGCTCGCAATTTCCTGTATCCCGAGCTGCATCAACCGGCGTGGGCTGATCCGCGAGAGCAGCCACATCTGAACGAGGTGCAGGCGAGCTCTGTCTACCAGACCTACTTCGACGAGAGCGTGTTGCGGTATCGCTCCTCACCCCTTCTGTATGCCTGGCAAGTCGAAAACGAGCCGCTCGACAGAATCGTCAATGAGGTCACGGCCGCCGATCAGATCACGCTGACGCAGCTGTCATGGGAGGTGGCCGAGGTCCACGAGCTCGACCCGGTGCACAAGGTCGGAGTGACGACCTTCGACGGCTGGAACATGTACATAGACCTGCTTCAGATCTATGCACCGCTGGTGCTCGCCGGCATGGGCGCATATCCCAGCGGTCATCCCCAGGAGGCCCTTGCAATGGGCGACGCGCTCGGCCTCGACCTTTACATCGACCAGCCGTCCACTCCCTACCGCTTCACGAGCCCCGACCTTCGCAGCGTCTGGAAACAGCAGGCCGTCAGCTTGTGGGCCGATCGGGCCAGGGCTCAGGGCAAGGACCTCTGGCTCACCGAGGTGCAGGCACAGCCGTGGACTGGAATGCCAGGGTTCGAGCCGGCGAACCTTGTCGCGAGCGCGGTCGACTACCGCCAGGAGCCCGTGCAGGTCGTGCTCTTGTGGGGCGTCGAGACCTGGCTGCGCGACCTTGCCTGGATGGCCGTCGCCAACCACGCGAGGACCAT
>DATHDR010000242.1:0-6321 GCA_035318965.1 Verrucomicrobiia bacterium
CGGGGCAGAGCGACGTAGCGGGCCTGAATATGGGGATCTTAGGAGTGCAAGGCTCCTGACCCACCTATCCGCAAGTGAAGATCGGCGCTTAGCTTAGGTCCGTCCTTTGAAGAGATGGGTGGCGACAACATGTCAGAGCGACCATCTGGGCTACGCAATGCCTCCCTAGGCCGTTGCGGCGGCGATCAGCATCTTGTGGCCGTCGGACTCGCCGGCGAGCACGAACTCGGGCTCGCGTGACTCGACGATCGACTCCTCCGATATGATGCAGCGCTTGATATCGGGCCGGGAGGGCACCTCGAACATCGAGTTCAGGAGGACGTCCTCGATGATCGACCTCAGTGCCCTGGCGCCCGTCCCGAGCACGAACGCCTTGTGCGCGATCGCCTCCAGCGACCGCCCCTCGAAGACCAACTCGACTTTGTCCAGCGCGAAGAACTTCTGGTACTGCTTGACGAGCGCGTTCTTCGGTTCGATGAGTATTCGCACGATGTCCTGCTCGTCGAGGCAGTGCAGGGTCACGGTGATCGGCAGCCGACCGACGAACTCGGGGATGAACCCGTACTTGAGAAGATCCTGCGGCCGCAGGTGCTTGAGGATGTTCGAGACGTCCTTCTCGTGTCCGATCTTGTCGGTCGTCACATGTGAGCCGAACCCGATCCGGCGGTGGCCGATGCGCTTCTCGATGATGCGCTCCAGGCCGTCAAAGGCGCCACCGCAGATGAACAGGATGTCGGTCGTGTTGATCTGGAGGAACTCCGGGTGGGGATGCTTGCGGCCGCCCTGCGGGGGGACGTTGGCGACGGTGCCCTCCAGGATCTTGAGCAGCGCCTGCTGCACCCCTTCTCCCGAGACATCACGCGTGATCGACGGGTTGTCCGACTTGCGCGCGATCTTGTCGATCTCGTCTATGTAGATGATCCCGCGCTCGGCGCGGCTGATGTCGAAGTTGGCGGCCTGGATCAGTCGGAGAAGGATGTTCTCGACGTCCTCGCCAACGTAGCCGGCTTCCGTCAGGCTGGTGGCGTCGGCGATCGCGAAGGGAACGTCGAGTATCTTCCCCAGCGTCTGCGCCAGGTAGGTCTTGCCGCAGCCGGTCGGGCCGACCAGCATGACGTTCGACTTCTGCAGCTCGACGTCGCCGACCAGCTTCGACGCCTGAATCCGCTTGTAGTGGTTGTAGACGGCGACCGAGAGGACGCGCTTGGCGTGGTCTTGGCCGATCACGTACTGGTCGAGCGCCGCACAGATCGTCTTCGGGTTGGGGATGAAGCCAGGCTTCGCCTTCTTCGGGGTGGCGGTTCGGCTGTCTTCCTCGACAACTTCCTGGCAGAGGTCTATGCACTGGTCGCAGATGAAGACGCCAGGGCCCGCGACCAGTTTGCGGACCTGGTCCTGGCCCTTTCCGCAGAACGAGCAGCGTGTGTTAGCGGTCACGATCCTGGCGTTCGTTCATGGTTCGCTCGCTCGCTCAGCAGCGAGGTCGGCTCCCGACTGGTCCTCGACGGCCTGAATGACGCGCGCTCCACCTGAAAGGGTTGGTCGCCGCAGGGCGTCTCCTATGCCAGCATCAATCATGTAAACGACGCGACGGCCTTGCCCCCAGCGTGTGGCCGTACATGCTCGTCATTCGGGTAGCCCGCAGGGTTCTCGCATGCGTTACGGCTTCCCATGGGTCACCAAACTGGGCATCATGTCGGGCGGCATACCCGGCGAGGACCTCTTGTCCTCGGGGATCTCGGTCACGACCGCCTCCGTCGTCGGCACCATGGTCGCGATCGAAGCTGGGGCAGGCGGTGACCCAGCATGCGGCTCTGCTCCGGTCCTGGCCCCCCGGGGTCGAGGTCTCGTGGTGTCAGCCGTCGCCGAGCGACTCATGAGCTCGACCCAGCGCCGGCCCAACTTCGGCCACGTCATCTCCCTGGCGTAGGCGTAGGCCATGTGCTCTAGCGTCTGTTTGCGCTCACCGCTGGCGAGAATAGAGTTGACAGCCGCAGCGAGCTGCTTGGCATTGCGGAGGCCAATCAGGATGCCGCGCCCTTCGCCCAAGGCCTCCTTGGCATGAAGGTATTCAGTCGAGACGATCGCTTTCCCCGCGCCCATCGCATACGCCAGCGTCCCGCTCGTGATCTGTCGCGGGTCCAGGTAGGGTGTGACGTAGACGTCAGTCGCCAGTAGAAGGTCGATGATGTCGCGCTGGGCCATGTACTGGTCGATAAAGGAGACGTGATCCCGAAGGCCCAGGCGCTCCACAGTGTCGACCAGCGAGTTGCGGTACCGCTCGCCCTGGCTCCTCAACAGGTTGGGGTGCGTCTGCCCGGCGATCAGGTAGAGCGCATTCGGGTGCCGAGCGACGACGTCCGGCATCGCCTCGACCATGTACTCGAGGCCCTTGCGCGGGTCCACAAGACCGAAAGTGGAGATGATGGTTCGGTCTAGAAGGCCTAGCTTTGCCTTAATGCGAATCCGTCCATGCGGCTCAATTGCCGGCATGCCGTGCGGAATCACGATTGGGGGCTCCCGAACGTCGTAATCTGTGGCCAGCAGGTCGACGGCGGTGGCGGCCATTACGACCACCTGCTGACTCAACTCGACGATTGAGAGGACGGCCTCGCGCATCGACGGTGACGGCTCGGATGGAATCGAGTGGAGGGTGGTCACCACCGGCTTCCGGAGCTCTTCGAGGAAGGGCCTCAGGTGGTCTTCGTAGACGCTTTCCGTCCCGGCCATGTGCCAGGTTCCGTAAAGGCCGAACTCGTGCTGAACGTTGACCACGTCAACCTTCGAGTCGCTTATGGCAGCGGCCGCGGCGCGATAGCTGTTCGGGTGGCCCTGGCGAATGCGCCAGCGGACCTCGGGCTCATACGGCCTGACCACGTTAGGTTCGTCGATGGCAGCGACCCAGGTGCTTACGTCGGGATCCGCCGCACGTGTAGCCGCCATGAGGTCAGACGTGAACGTGGCGATTCCGCAGCGGCGCGGCAGGCTCGAGGAGACGAACGCGATTCGCATGGTCTAACCCACCATACGCGGCTAGTGTTCCGATGCTTGGAGTCCCAGCCGCCACTGGGACGCAGAGCGCCGGCAGGTCATCGGTCGCTTCCCCGGCGATTACCTGTCTGAGCTGCCGGCTGGTCGGTCCTGGAACTCGTGATCGCGGGCGCCCGCCGTCTCGGGGTGAGCGACTTCGAGCACGTACTGCCCGGGCCTCTCTTCGGCGCTCTCGACCAACATCCATGTACCTCCGGATCTGGCCGCGACAGCCACGTCGCTGACTACTACACTCTCTTCAGGGTTGTCCCGGCCATAAGAGCGATAGTCGCTTCCTCTTCCGCCCGTTCTCACTAACTACGTCGAGGACCATGTGCGGGTGGACGGTCCGGTTGGCGGTACGTTTTCAGTGATGTCGCCAGCCACGAGTTGCTCACCTGGGCGGTCGCAAGCTAGCGGCTAGCGCGGCTCGAAGCGGAGGCGAGGGAGCTCGCCCCCGCCATGACCCAGATGGAAAGGAGCAGTTAGAAAAATCGTACGCGTAGCGAAGACGGGAACCAGGACCGGGACGAGAGGCGGCAGCAAGGCCCTGGAGCGGCCGGAGCACAAGTTCGAAGACGAGCTGATGGCGGTCGCCGAGCAGTTGATCGTCAAGGGCAAGGAGCAGGGCTACCTCACGCCCGACGGAATCCTGCAGGGCTTCCCCGAGATCGAGGCTGAGCCGGACCAGATCTTCCGCATCTTCGCCGCGTTCAAGGAAATCGGCATCGACGTCACCGACGGCGAGAAGGACTTCGAAGAGGTCGAGCAGATCGACGACGAGATGCTGCTCGACATCGAGATGATGGACTCGGTCTCGCTCGACGACCCGGTACGCATGTACCTCAAGGAGATCGGACGCGTCAGCCTGCTGACAGCCAGCGATGAGGTCGAGCTGGCCCAGGCCATCGAGGCCAAGCCGCTTCATGACGCCCTCAAGGCATTGAACGTCGTCGAGGAGATCGACAGCCAACAGCGCTCCATCGAGGAGATGCTCCCGGACGTGATCGAGCGACTCGCCACGGTCAAGCGCAAGGGCCAGCAGGCGCACATCGCGCAGGAGCTGATCGGCCTCACCGACCTGTCCAAGCTACAGAGCCTCCTCGACGCCACGGCTGCCGAGCGCCGGCGACAGGCCAACGGTGCAGCGCGTCCGCGGATTCGAGCGGAGGCGCTGGTGGCCTACCGGATCGCGCGCTACCGGCTGTCGGAGCGATACGAGCGCGCATACAAGGCCAAGCAGCGGCTGACCGAGGCCAACCTTCGCCTGGTGGTCTCGATCGCCAAGAAGTACTTCGGCCGCGGCCTGAGCTTCCTGGATCTGATCCAAGAGGGCAACGTTGGCCTGATCCGCGCGGTCGAGAAGTTCGACTACCACAAGGGGTTCAAGTTCTCTACTTACGCCCACTGGTGGATCCGGCAGGCCATCACCCGTGGCCTCGCTGACCAGGCGCGAACGATCCGCATCCCCGTGCACATGATTGAGGTGATCAACAAGCAGGTGCGGGTATCGCGGCACCTGCTCCAGGAGCTGGGCCGCGAACCGAGCGAGGAAGAGCTCGGCGAGGAGATGGGGATCACCCCTGAGCGGGTGCGGGCAGTCATCAGGTTTGCCCAGTCCCCGATCTCGCTCGAGACCCCGATGGGCGAGGAGGAGGACTCCCACCTCGGTGACTTCGTCGAGGACCGGGAGGCAGTATCACCCTCCGACGCCGCGTCGCTCATCATGCTTCGCTCCGAAGTCGAGGACGTCCTCGACACCCTCACGCCCCGCGAGCGGCGTGTGCTCCAGCTCCGCTTCGGGCTGATCGACGATCACCAGCGCACCCTGGAGGAGCTCGGCAAGCGGTTCGGCTTGACCAGGGAGCGGATCCGCCAGATCGAGGCCAATGCACTGCTCAAGCTCCGCCAACCCTCTCGCTCGAAGAAACTTCGCGATTACATGGAGTAGCCTGGCCGGCGCTAAGGCGCTAGATTGCCTAGACTCCGAGCCGCATGCGCGCAGTCCCCGCCCCGGATCTCGGCCAACGCCTGGCCAACAACCCGATCTTGTCAAGTCGGGATGTGGCGCCATCGCACGCCGCGCTCGAGGTCGTCTCCGTGTTCAACGCGGCGGCGGCCACGGTCGGCGAGGAGACGATCCTGCTGCTGCGTGTTGGGGAGCGTCCTCGGGCCATGACCGGCCTCCTGCCCGCCACGGCAAGAACACTGGACCCAACTGCCCCGGAGAAGGGGCTGCAGCCGCTCCCCACTGGGATACTCGGCGAGAACGCAATCGGTCTCGCCTTCCTGGACCCAACCACAGAGCCTCCGCGCATGGTCGTGGCCTATGTTCCCAAGGATCTCCCCGGCGTCGACCTGAGCGACCCCCGTACCATCCGGGTCCGCGTGCCCCCCGCCAAGCCGGGAGCCCCCGAAGAAGTCAGGGATTACCTGACGCAGATATCACATCTCCGAGTAGCGCGGAGTACCGATGGTGCGCACTTCGAGGTCGACCCTCTGCCCGCCGTTTGCCCGGTCGATTCGTTCGAGGAGTACGGATGCGAGGACCCGCGCGCAACGCTGATCGATGGCGTTTGGCATATCACGTATGTTTCGGTAGGCCAGCTAGGAATAACCACCAGCCGGCTGACGACGACCGACTTCCGGTCGTTCCAGCGCCATGGAATCATGTTCCTGCCCGACCACAAGGACGTGGTGTCGTGTCCTGGCCGGGTGAGAGGCCGTTACATCGCACTGACCCGGCCTATGCCGGCGTCGTTCAACCGTGTGCTCGGGATCTGGATCGCGTTCTCCGACGACATTGTGAGCTGGGGCGGGCACCGGCCCCTCGCATTGCCTCGCAAGGGCATGTGGGACGGTCTCCGTACCGGCGCAGGCGCGGTTCCGTTCCGCGTGCCCGAGGGCTGGCTTGAGCTCTACCACGGCGTGGGCGTCGATGGCCAATATGCGATGGGTGCCCTGCTTCTGGACGCCGAGGATCCGAGCCGAGTCATCGGCCGTTCGCCGGACCCCATCCTCGTGCCGAAGGAGGAATACGAGACTTCGGGCTTTTACAACAACACCGTTTTCTCTTGCGGCCACGTCCCGCTCGACGACCGAGGGGAGCGGATCCGGATGTACTACGGTTCCGCCGACAGCTGCATGGCCGCTGCCGATTTCGACGTCAAGGAGATCGTCGGCTCACTAGCACAGTGTTGAGGCAGCTCGCGGCCCTGACACGACGGGTTCCGGCGGCCGGGCCACGGGCACTGGCGGTCGCGGTGTACTCCGGCTCAAAAGGCGAACTCC
>DATHDR010000243.1:0-3301 GCA_035318965.1 Verrucomicrobiia bacterium
GGTCGCGATCAGGTTGAGGAAGCGGACCATCGCCGCCTCGGAATCGAGCAGGTCTGCGTCCATGTTGACGTCGAGCAGGTTCGCGCCGCCGCGGACCTGGTCCAGCGCGACCTGCACCGCCCCGGTGAAGTCGCCGCCCTCGATCAGACGCCGGAAACGGATCGACCCCGTGACGTTGGTGCGCTCGCCGACCACCACGAAGCCGGAGTCGGGCCCGATCTCAAACGGCTCGAGGCCGCTGAACTGCGTGCGTGCGACGCGCTTGGGCACTTCGCGCTGCGTGATGCCTTCGAGCGCTTCGCGAATCTGCCGGATGTGCTCCGGCCCGGTGCCGCAGCACCCGCCCGCGGCGTTGAGATAGCCCGCCTCGGCGAACTCCTTCAGCAGGCGGCTGGTGGTCGGCGGCTCCTCGTCGTAGCCGCCGAACGCGTTGGGCAGCCCGGCGTTTGGGTAGCAGAAAACGTATACGGGAGCAACGCGTGACATCGCCGCGATGTAGGGCCGCATCTCGGTCGCGCCGAGGGAGCAGTTGATGCCGGCGGCGAAGGGCTCGGCGTGCTCGACCGAGGTCCAGAACGCCTCGACCGTCTGGCCGGAGAGGTTGCGGCCGCTGCGGTCGACCACCGTCATCGACACGAACAGCGGCAGCTCGGGCGCCGCCTCCTTGACCGCGGCGATCGCGGCCTTGCTGTTGAGCGTGTCGAACACGGTCTCGATGAGCAGGAAGTCGACGCCGCCTTCTCGCAGCGCGCGCGCCGCCTCGGCGTACCCGTCCTTCAGCTGGTCGAAGGTGACATCGCGATACGACGGGTCGTCGACCCGGGGCGAGAGGGACAGGGTGACGTTGGTCGGGCCCAGCGAGCCGGCGACGAAACGGTTCTCGTAGGCGTCCGCGGCCTTGCGCGCGAGGCGTGCCCCTTCGAGGTTCATCTCGTAAGCGACGTCCTCCAGCCCGTAGTCGGCCTGCGAAACGCGGGTCGCGGTGAAGGTGTTGGTCGTGATGATGTCGGCCCCGGCCTCCAGGTAGTCGCGGTGGACCTGGGTGACAAGGTCTGGCTGGGTCAGGCAGAGGACGTCGCTGTTGTTCCTTAGCGGCTTGGGATGGTTGCGAAAACGCTCTCCGCGGAACTCCTCGTCGCTGAGGCCTTTGTGTTGGAGCATCACGCCCATGGACCCGTCGAAGATCACGATCCGCTGCTTGAACAGCTGATCGAGACGCTCTCGGGTGGACGTTTGAACCGCCATGGTGACCCCTAAGAGTACGAAAGCGAGCCTATCAGTCTCCCCCGACAGGTCCCCAGACCTGGAAGCGGCCGTCGTCGAAGAGCACGCTCCTGCCGCTGTCGGGCAGCGCGTCAATCGCCGCCTTGCGTAGGTTCGGGGCCGTCTGTCCGTTGAGGTATGCCTCGCGGTCGATCACCACGTAGCTCGTTGAGGCCAGCATGTCCGGGAAGTCGTTGATCGTGTTGCGGTTGGCCAGCCAGACCGTCAGCCCGGCGTCCGCGTTTACCGGTGCGTCGGCCGGGATCATGTCGGTGGCTCTGCGCAGCTCCGCGACCGCATTTGGTTGTGAGTAGGCGCCTGGTTCGGCGCCGAGGGCCGGAGGAATCCGTCCGATGCCCCATGCCAGCAGGAGCGCGGGCAGAATCAACAGCAATGCCGCAGCCGGCCGGATCGAGCGCATCTCCAGGTACTTGCGCGCGCCGACGCCTGCGGCAACGATGAGGGTGAATAGCAGCGTCAGTACCGTCGGCTCGTCGCGGTGTACGATCGCAACGCTGATCAAGAACCATGCAACTGCGAGGTAGACGACCGGACGCCATTGCTTCCGAACCTCGGGCGCTCCGTACGCGCCCATCAGGATCCCGATGATTCCGACGGTGTAAGCCTGGTCTTCCCTGCAGATGAGAACCAGCGCACACAGGATCCACATCGCCACTCGACGTCCGCGCAACCCAGCCCACGCGGCGAGCAGCGCAAGGGGGAGCGCGATGTTCTCGGAGTCGGACAGGTCGACCGCGGCCCAGAAGGGGATAGGGGCCGAGAGCGCGACAGCGACCCAGGGCGATTCGGACCGGTCCGCCTGGAGGAGGGCGCGGAGGAATAGATAAGCGGCAGGTGCGGTCGCGGCCACTCCCGCCGCGCTGAAGATCAGGAGCACCGCCGGGCTCGGCCACAGCCTTTCGACCGCGGCGAGCACTACGAGGATGAGCTCGAGGTGGATGCCCAGGAAGTTGGCGTTCGAGATGCTCCACACAATCTGCTGGTCGTAGGCAAGGTCCCCTGCCGGGCTCGACATTCCGTACATACGCGTGAGCTCGGCGTTCAGCGTCCAGGCGAAGGCGACCGCGGCCGCCACAACCGGAACAGTTGGGAAAATCCACCAAGCCACCGGCCGTTCGGTCGCCGGCACACTCATCGCGGCGAGCTTACTCGACGTCAGTCGAGCTGCCACCACACCTTGACCCCACCGTCGTCGGCAGGCGGTGAGCCCTCGACCTGGGTCAGAAAATCGACGATGGCGGCCTGTCCTTTTGACGGGCCGGCCACGATGGCCGTGATGCCGTGCGCCTGGAGATCTGCATTGAACATGGCACGCACCTCAGGAGTCGGCGTCACGCTCTGACCTGCGTCAAGCTCGTCCAGGGTTGACTGCATAAAGGACGGGTGCGGGCCGAGATACGGACCCGGCGTGAAGGCGTCCCCTTCGGGCATCCGGAACCGGTAATTCGCTGTTGCCTGCCAGTACATGGCGTCGGTGGACACCCTGCTGGAGAACGGAGTCACCAGCACTACCGACCCCGGCGCGATCTTCTCGACGCTGCCGCCGGACCTGAAGAACGCCGGGACGGCAGCCGGCTGGCTGGGGTAAGGAAGCGGCGGCATGATCACCGCAAGGCCGGCCACCAGCGCAATGGTTGTCGCGACGCGGTGCGTTTGCAATGTGGTCGCCGCGACGATGCCGAGGCCGAGAAAGCCAATCGCCATCAGCCGCGACGGCAGAGCGCTCTCCATCAGGGGCACGTGCGCGACTACAGCCCAAGGCAGGGGGATCGGGGTCACGTTCCCGTTGACGTGGAGGTGCGGACCGAGAGATAGCACGTCGACGATGACGGTCATCAGTGCGAGCCATCGGATGGCGGGTTTGCTCCATCCGATGACGAGGCCGACCGCGAAGAGCACCAGCAGCGGGAGCCCGAGGTACGCGTCGTTCTCGGTCCTGTTGCCGGTGAAATGCATGAAGGGCGCCGGAACAACGAACGCCAGGAGGTCGCTGACGTATACGTCTGGCGGCTGCAGG
>DATHDR010000244.1:0-3038 GCA_035318965.1 Verrucomicrobiia bacterium
ACTCGGCCGTGATCGACGTCGGCCGCTCCAAGCGAGTCATCACCCCGGCCCAGAGCAAAGCACTCCGGGTTCGCGACAAGGGCTGCCGCTTCCCCGGCTGCGACCGGCAGGCGAGCTACACCTCGGGCCATCACCTGGTCCACTGGATCAGGGGCGGCACGAGCGATCTGCCCAACCTCATCCTTTTGTGTCATCGCCACCACTGGATGGTCCACGAGGGCAACTGGCAGCTGGTCAAGACCGACGACGGCAACATGCTCGCCATACCGCCCCAACTAGACCTCTACGACCAGCTCGCGCGCCACAGCGACATCGCCAGTCGAGTCCGGAGGCAGTGAGCCGGTAGACCCCCGCCGTGCCGTTGCGCACAGCGCTACTGTGGCGTATCGTGCGACACTGCAGGTGGTCACGTGCTGAGGCCGCTGGTGAGAGAGAGTGTGGGTCGGGCGCTGGTCGGACTGCTTCGCGCTCCGCGCTATGAGGTGCTGCCCACCCAAGACGTCGAAGGTCTGGTGACAGCTCACGTCCCCCAAGAGGTGACCATCACCATCACCGCCTCGCCACGGCGAGGGATGGACGCCACCATCAAGCTGGCCGAACGCCTCTCCAGCCAGGGCTACAAGGTCGTGCCCCACCTGTCGGCGCGCCTCATCCGAGACAAGGCGCACCTGCGCGAGATCCTCGCCGCCGTCAACGAGATGGGCTCGCACGATGTCTTCGTCATCGCCGGCGACGCGCGCGAGCCGGCCGGCGAGTTTCCCGATTCAGTCACGCTGCTCGAAGCGATGATGCAGGCTGACCACAGCCTGCGCGACATCGGCGTCTCCGGCTATCCCGAGAGCCACAGCTTCATCGACGATGACATGACCATCCAGGCGATGTGGGACAAGCGCCGGATCGCGACCTACATCGTCAGCAACCTCTGCTTCGATCCACGCGTGGTGAAGAAGTGGGTTGGTCGCGTGCGCCGCCGCAGGGTGGACCTCCCCATCCACATCGGGCTTGCGGGCGTGGCCGATCCGGCGAAGCTGCTGCGAATTTCAACCCGCATCGGCGTCGTGGATTCGGCGCGTTTCCTGCGCGGGCATTCCAACTGGTTCCTGCGCATGCTCCAGCCGGGCGGCTACGAGCCGGGGCGTTTTGTGAGCGCGCTGCTCCCCGACCTCGCGCTCCCCGACCGCAAGGTCGCCGGCCTGCACGTGTTCACGTTCAACGAGATCGAGCCGACGGAAAAGTGGCGCCAGGAGATGCTGGCGCGTGCGGCTTAGCCGGCGCTCTTAGGAGGACATATGGCGGTCACGTTTCTCACCGACCTCGAGATCGCGCGCAAGGCGCGCCTGCTGCCGATGCCCGAGATTGCGGCCCGCATGGGCATCGGACCCCACCTCCTCGAGCCTTACGGGCACGATGTCGCAAAGATCAAGCTCGACGCGATCGAGGAGCTGGAGGACCGGCCGAAAGCGAAGTACATCGTCGTGTCGGCGATCACTCCAACTCCCCTGGGCGAGGGCAAGACGACGACCACGGTCGGGCTGGGCGACGCCCTTGGCCGCATCGGCAAGCGGGCGACCGTCGCGATCCGCCAGCCGTCGATGGGCCCGACGTTCGGGATCAAGGGCGGAGCCGCCGGCGGCGGCCACAGCCAGGTGGTGCCCATGGAGCGTTTGAACCTGCATCTGACCGGTGACTTTCACGCGGTCACAGCGGCACACAACCTTCTCGCCGCGATGATCGACAACTACATCCACCACAGCCTGCGCGATTTTCCGATCGACCTTCACAGCATCACGTGGCGACGTGTGCTCGACGTGAGTGACCGGGTCTTGCGCAGCGTCGTCGTCGGCCTCGGCTCGCCCGAAGATGGCGTGACCAGGCAGACGGGCTTCGACATCACGGCGGCCTCTGAGGTGATGGCGGTGCTTGCGCTCTCGACGTCGCTCCAGGACATGAGGCAGCGTCTCGGCCGCATGGTGATCGGCCTCGCGCGCGATGGAAAACCGATCACCGCGGATTTCCTCCACGCCGGTGGCGCGATGACCGTGATCATGCTCGACGCGATCAAGCCCAACCTGCTGCAAACGCTGGAGAACACCCCGGTCCTCGTCCACGCCGGTCCCTTCGGAAACATAGCCAACGGCGCCTCATCCGTCCTCGCCGATCTCATCGGCATCCACGCCGGAGACTTCCTCGTCACCGAGGCGGGCTTCGGCGCCGACATGGGCGCGGAGCGATTCTTCAACATCAAGTGCCGGACCTCCGGGCTCGCTCCCGATGCGGCAGTGATCGTGACCACCGTGCGAGCGTTGAAGGTGCACTCCGGCAAGTACCGCGTCGTTGCCGGAAGGCCGCTGCCGCCCGAGCTTCTGAAAGAGAACCCGGACGACGTGATGGCCGGCGCCGCCAACCTCCGGAAGCAGGTGGAGAACATCCAGATCCACGGCGTGACCCCGGTCGTCGCCATCAACGCGTTTCCTGGCGATCATCCCTCCGAGCACCAAGCGATTAGGGAGCTGTCGGAGCACCTTGGCGTGCGTTCGGCCGTCTGCAACAATTTCGTCGAAGGTGGAAAGGGCGCCACAGAGCTCGCCGAGATGGTCGCTGCCGCCGCTGATGAGCCCAGCCACTTCCAGCTGCTGTACCCGGACGCGGCGACCCTCCGCGAAAAGATAGAAGCCGTCGCGCTGCGCATCTACGGAGCTCGCGGTGTCGAGTACGACCCGCCCGCCGCCAAGCAGCTGGACGCTTTCGAGGCCAGTGGGTTCGGCCGGCTGCCCGTCTGCATCGCCAAGACGCATCTTTCGATCTCGTCCGACCCGAAGTTGAAGGGAGCGCCGACCGGCTGGGTCCTGCCGGTCCGCGAGGTGCGCGCCTCGGTCGGAGCAGGCTTCATCTATCCGATCTGCGGTGAGATGCGCACCATGCCCGGCCTGCCGACGACTCCGATCGCGGCGAGCATGGACATCAACGAGAAGGGCGAGATCGTCGGCCTCTCGTAACCCTTAGGTCGCCATCCTCCGGCGCTTCTCCACAGCCTCGGC
>DATHDR010000245.1:0-4740 GCA_035318965.1 Verrucomicrobiia bacterium
CCGAGTAGCCGAGCGAGCCGTGGATCTGAATGGCGCGGTCGATCACGTCGTGCAGCACCTTCGCGCCGAAGAACTTGATAAGCGAGATCTCTTTGCGCGCCGCGGCCGCGCCCTGCGTGTCGATGACCCAGGCGGCGTGCAGTGTCATGAGACGCGCCGCCGCCATCTCGGCGGCCGAGTCGGCAATCCAGTTCTGCACCGTCTCGTGGCTGGCGAGCTTCTTACCAAAAGCCTCGCGTTGCAGCGAGCGCTCGCACAGCATGTCGAAGGCGCGGCGCGCTTGGCCAAGCCAGCGCATGCAGTGGTGGATTCGCCCCGGCCCAAGCCGCGCCTGGGCGATCAGAAATCCCTGGCCTCGCTTGCCGATGAGGTTGTCTTTGGGCACGTGTACGTTTTCGTAGAGGACCTCGGCGTGACCGTATCCGAAGCGCTCGTGCTCGCCCGCCATGGTCGGGATGTTCCGCACCTTCTTCAGCCCCGGAGCATCGCCAGGGACGATGATCATGGACGCGCGCTCGTATGGACCGGCGTCCGGATCGGTCACGACCATGGCGATCAGGAAGTCGGCGATCATGCCGTTGGACGTGAACCACTTGTGGCCGTTGATCACCCACTCGTCGCCTTTGAGCACAGCGGTCGTGGAGAGCAAGGTTGGGTCCGAACCGGCGTTATCGGGCTCGGTCATTGAGAACGCCGAGCGGAGCTTGCCCTCGAGCAGCGGGTAGAGCCACTGCTCTTTTTGGGCTTCGGTGCCGAAGTGGGCGAGGACCTCCGAGTTGCCGGAGTCGGGGGCCTGGTTGCCGAAGACGATCGGCGCCCAAACCGAAGCGCCCTCGATCTCGTGCATAAGTCCGAGCTTGACCTGGCCGTAACCCTGGCCGCCGAGCTCGGGCGGAAGATGTGTGGCCCATAGCTTTTGTTCCTTGACCTGCTGCTGAAGATGCCAGATCGCCAGCATGAAATCTCTCTCGCTGGCCTCCAGCACCTCTAGTGGGTAGACCTCTTCGCGCACGAATTTGCGCATCCATTCGAGCTTTCCTTCGAATTCCGGCTCCGTCGAGAAATCCCAGGTCATTCCAATCTCCTAAACCCCTCGATCGAGCAGCTGGATGCCCTCGTCGATCATGCCGACGATGGTAGTCGTCATCACTTCGCCTTCGTACATGGGATCCGGCCGCTTGCCGCGCCGGTGAAGCATGAGGTTGTAGCCGAGGATGGAGGAGTACTTGTACAGGCTCATCGCCGCGAACCAACGCATCTCCTCGCGGTCAGCGCCGTAGAGGCGATAAAGGTCGTCCACCGACACGTCGATCGCGCCCATCGCGCTGCCGGCGTGCTGGAACTGGCGGCGGATCGCGGCGATGAAAAGGCAGCCCAGGTCGAGGAGCGGCTGTCCGATCTGTGCGATCTCCCAGTCCAGGACAGCGATGACTTCCGGACCGCGGAACAGCATGTTCCCGTAATGGAAGTCGCCATGGACGAGCGTGGGGGCGCGCTCGACAGGAAGCGAAATCGCGAGCAGGCCGCCCAGCTCGCCGGCTCGCGCCGTGAGCTCCTCCGGCGCCCGCTGCATTAGCATTGCCCAGCGCATCATCTCGGCTTGCAAGCCCACGGATTCCTCGTCGCCGATGCCAGTCTGGTCGAGCGGCAGCGCGTGCAGGCGCTTGAGGACAGCTACCGCTGACGATGCGATGTCGAGAGCCTTGTGCTCCTTAGCGGTCCTTTCGATGCGCGTTCCGTCGACAGCCTCCATGAGGATGAAAGGCCGCCCGTCGATCACCGGATCCGAGCTCATGGCCGGAATCGCGGGAGTGGGGAGGGCCGCGGCGTGCAGGGCGGCCATGATCCTGCCCTGCCGCACGACATCGGCCGGCCCGGCGATGCGCGCGCCTGGGGGCGGAAGGCGAAGCACGTATCGCGCCGGGCCTTGGCCGCCTTGCACGGTGACGAAATACGTGAAGCCAGAATGACCTTCCGGGATCGGTTCCACCGCCTTGACCCGAAGCTCAGCGCGGCCGAGCTTGTCGCGAAGTTGGTCTTCGAGGTCCTGCCGGATCTTTTCACTCACTCGAGATGGGCCACGTCACCAAGCGCGCCGACCATGCGCCGGTCGCCGAGCGCTCTTACGACGCTGATGCTCGTGTAGTACGGAAGCATGCGCAGCCGGCCGGGCTCGAGGTGGAGGACGTCGGTCAGGTAGGCGATGATCGCTGCTCCGTGGCTGACGACGACGACGCGCTCGCCCGGATGCCGTTCTCCGAACTCGTCGATCGCCGCCCGCATCCTTTCGACCACATCCATCGGAGGTTCGCGCAGATCCAGCGAACCGTCCTCGTTGACCACGAGAGCCATTTCGACAAGCCGGTCGTCGACGCGAACGTCGTCGCTGACGGCGCGCGCCGTCTCGATCGCGCGCCGATAAGGGCTGGAGTAGATCGCAGCAGGTCGTGCGCGCCTCACGCGCTCAGCCAGGCGCGAAGCCTGGTCACGGCCGAGCGCGCTGAGCGGCGGATCGGAGGTGTCGGTGATGTCCTGGTAGCAGTCGGCGTGCCGAACCAGCCACGTTTCGGTCACGCCCTCGATCCCGATCAAAAACGCGGCTTCAAGAGCCTGCATGGCCCGGGTGATTTGTTCCGAGCCGGCTGTCACGGCTAACATTCGACCACATGCTCCGGGTCGCGGGCATCGTCGCCCTAATCGTCCTAGCCACCGCCTGCGAATCGACGAACGTGAAATCTGCAGCGTCACCTTCGCCTGTGATCGCGGAGGGGAACTGGGCGCAGAACCTCACGTTCGCCGGCGAGGTGGCCGGCCAGATGTCGGGCATCGTGCCTGATACCGGTGGCGTGAAGAGTGAGTGCACGGGCTCAAAGACCCACGTCGGGGATTTGTGGTCGGACGGCTTCTATGGATCGCTTGATTCAACCGGCGACATCTGGGGAGTCGTTTTCCTGATCGACAACTTCAGCGGGCCGGGCACTTACGTGAACAGCTCGGTCCGGATTGAGATGCACAGTCAGGACACGTCGAAAGTGTGGACCAGCCGAGACGGGGACAAGGTCACGTTCACGATCGATCGCAACCAGCAGGCGGGGACCGTTGATGCGACATTGACCAACGCGACCTCGGGCAAGGTGGCCGCACAGCACATCACGGGACGATGGAACTGTCGGGGCTGAGCTAGGTCTCCCGCCAGACCGGCTGGCGCTTTTCGACGAAGGCCGCGATGCCCTCCTGCCCGTCGGGCGCCACCGCGTTGCACGAGATTGCCTCGGCCATCATTCGATACGCCTCTTCTTGCGGAGCCTCGACCTGCTGATAGAAACCTTCCTTGCCGATGCGGAGCGCGTATCGGCTGAGCTGCGCGAGTTGATTGACCAGCGCCATCACCTCCGCGTCAAGTGACTCGAGTGGTACTGCGCGGTTGATCAGCCCCCACGCTTCGGCCGTCGCAGCATCGACGAAACGTCCCGTGAGGAGCATCTCCAGTGCGTGCTTACGGCTCACGTTGCGGGCAACTGCGACACCGGGAGTTGAGCAGAACAGCCCGTAGCGCACGCCTGATGTGGCAAAGCGGCAGTCGTCGCTGGCGATGGCAAGGTCACAGGTGGCGACAAGCTGGCAGCCGGCGGCAGTCGCGATGCCGTGTGGTGCTGCGATCACCGGGACGGGCACAGCCTGCACGGTCGCCATGAGTTTGTTGCAAACCGCGAAGATGTCGCGCTCCTCGTTGAGGCTGCGGTCCTGCATTTCCTTGAGGTCGTGACCTGCCGAGAGTGCGCGACCGGCGCCGTTGAGCACGATGGCCCGCACCTCCGGGCGGGCGGCCTGGCGCTCCAGCTCCGCGGTCAGCTCAGTCATGAGTCCGGTAGAGAGCGCGTTCAGCTGCTGAGGACGGTTGAGGATGATGATCGCCGCCGGAGGCGCGTCCTCCACCATGAGGTAATCGAGAGTGGCTGCCATTCGCAAACCTCCTTGCACGGTTCAGTCTAGAGTGCCCGGAATGGAGGTCAGATTCGACGGTCACTGCTTTGGGTGCGGTCCGCTCAACGTCGACGGTCTGCGCCTGACTTTTACTCCCGGACCGGACGGCTCGGTCGCGGAGTTCGAGGTGCCGGATCGGTTTCAGAGCTGGGCGGGAATGGCGCACGGCGGCATCGTCGCGCTGATGCTCGATGAGGCCGTTGGCTGGGCCGCCTGGCATGCGGGGCATCCGGGTGTGACCGGACGGCTGCAGGTGAGCTACCGCCGGCCGCTGAAGCTCGGAGAGGCGGTTCGCATCGTGGGGAAGGTGGAGAGCATGCGGCGAACTCTGGTGTACGCATCGGCTGTTGTGGAAAACCGCGACGACGGTTCGCGCATAGCCGACGCGACCGCCACGCTGATGATGACCAGCACGACTGTGGATATCGAGGGCGCCTAGAACATTCTTCGGATGCTCGGGCGACTCATCTTCCGATTTCCAGCGTTAAGAGAGGTAAGCAACTCATCCCCCGACGGAGGTCCGGCCCGCCACCGGACCTCCACTTCCAACCCGTGGCTGAGACGGGGCCCGATAGAATCACTTCCAGTCGGGGGCTGGCGCAGTTTGGCAGCGCGCACGGTTCGGGACCGTGAGGCCCCGGGTTCAAATCCCGGGCCCCCGACCAGTTTCTGAGTTCAGAAGCGTCAGGTACAACTTGACGAAAGACGTCTCCGAGTCGCTGCCGGGTCACAGCTGCGACACAGATTTTGGAAAAA
>DATHDR010000246.1:0-3386 GCA_035318965.1 Verrucomicrobiia bacterium
ACGAGAAGCTGCCCGAGCGGGCCGCGCGAATCGGATCCGTGATCGAAGAACGCATGCAGAGCTGGGCCGCGGAGCACGACATCGTCGGGGACGTGCGGGGCCTGGGCGCGATGATGGGCATGGAGCTCGTGCGCGACCGCGGCACCAAGGAGCCGGCGGACAAGGAAGCGGCGGCGATCCTTGGCGCAGCGCGCGAGAAAGGCTTGATAGTGCTGCGCGCCGGCACGCACCACAACGTCATCCGCACCCTGATGCCGCTGACCATCCCGGACGACCAGTTGATGGAAGGGCTGGACATCCTCGGCTCCGCACTGGCCGAGGCAAGGAGTGAGAAGTGAGCACCACGCTGAAGCGGCGCGAGATGTTGATCGGGGGGAGGTGGGTTCCGGGATCGGGCCGCGACCACCAGCAGATCATCAACCCCGCCACGGGCAAGGTGATCGCCGAGGTGCCGAAGGGCACTGAGGAAGATGTCAACCTCGCCGTCAGAGCCGCGCGCGACGCGTTCGACGACGTCTGGTATGACACCACGCCCCGCGATCGCAGCGAGATGCTGCTCAAGCTCGCTGACGTCTTGATGCTCCACGGCGACGAGCTCGCTCGCATCGAGTCGGAGAACGTCGGCAAGCCGCTGGCGCCGACCATCTCGGAGGAGATCCCTCCGATCGTCGACTGCTTCCGGTTTTTCGCCGGCGCCGCTCGCGTGCTCGAGGGCAAGGCCACGGGCGAGTACCTGAAAGGCATGACGAGCATGCTGCGGCGCGAGGCGCTCGGAGTCGTCGGCTCGATCGCGCCGTGGAACTACCCGCTGATGATGGCGACCTGGAAGTTGGCCCCGGCGCTTGCTGCCGGCAACACAGTCGTGCTGAAGCCCTCTGAGTGGACGCCGCTCACGGCGCTGCGCCTGGCCGAGCTGGCCGAGGACATCCTGCCCAAGGGCGTGCTCAATGTTGTCACCGGCGACGGCGAGCCCGTTGGCGCTGCAATCGTCCGCCACCCAGGCGTGGCGATGGTGTCGCTGACCGGCGACGTCGCCACCGGCAAGCTGGTCGCCCGGGACGCCGCCGCGACTCTCAAGCGCGTGCACCTCGAGCTCGGCGGCAAGGCCCCGGTGATCGTGTTCGACGATGCCGACCTCAACGCGGTGGTCGAGGGGATCAAGATCGGCGGCTTCTTCAACGCGGGACAGGACTGCACGGCCGCGACCCGCATCATCGCGGGCCCGCGGATCCACGAGAAGCTCGTCGCCGACCTCATCCCCGCCGTGAAGTCGCTCAAAGTTGGCGACCCCGCCGCCGCCGACACCGACATGGGCCCGCTCGTCTCGGAAGAGCAGCTCGCCCGCGTGTCTGGATTTGTAGATCGCGCGCGC
This sequence comes from Verrucomicrobiia bacterium, assembly GCA_035318965.1. Taxonomy (GTDB): domain Bacteria; phylum Chloroflexota; class Dormibacteria; order Dormibacterales; family Dormibacteraceae; genus Palsa-870. The sequence continues at coordinate 1,373 of DATHDR010000246.1, forward strand.
GAGGCGGGAGCCAAGGTTGTCACCGGCGGCCATCGCATCAAGCGCGCCGGGTCGTGGTACGAGCCGACCATCGTTCTGCCGCCTGGACCCAATGCCGAGATCGTGAACCGCGAGGTGTTCGGCCCGGTGGTCACCATTCAGCAGTTCAGCGACGAGGACCAGGCGCTGGAGTGGGCGAACTCGGTCGAGTACGGTCTTTCAGCCTCCGTCTGGACGCGCGACGTGGGACGTGCGCTGCGCATGGCCCGGCGGCTGCAGTTCGGCACGGTTTGGATCAACACCCACATCCCGCTGGTCAACGAGATGCCTCACGGCGGCTACAAGCAGAGCGGGTACGGCAAGGACATGTCGGCTTACTCGCTCGAGGAATACACGCAGCTCAAGCACGTCATGGCGTCCCTCGACTGAGCGACTCACAAAAACCGCCGGCGCTACGACTCCAGGGGATAAGGAAGAACTACGGCCAGGTCGTCGCCGTCGATGGCGTGGACCTCGTCGTCAACCAGGGCGAGTTCTTCACCCTGCTGGGTCCCTCAGGCTCGGGCAAGACGACCCTGCTGCGGATGATCGCCGGCTTCGAGCGGCCTGACACAGGCCGCATCGAGCTCGCCGGGCGCGACGTCACTTCGGTGCCGCCGCACCTCCGCGACACCAACACCGTCTTCCAGGACTATGCGCTCTTCCCTCACATGAGCGTGGCCCAGAACATCGGCTACGGCCTGCGCATCAAGGGCATCCCGAACGCCGAGCGCAACAAGCGGGTCCAACGCGCGCTGGACATGGTGCGCCTGTCAGGCCTTGGCCGCCGCCGGCCCAACCAGCTGTCCGGGGGCCAGCGCCAGCGTGTGGCGCTCGCGCGCGCGGTCATCAACGAACCGGAGGTCCTGCTGCTCGACGAGCCGCTTGGCGCGCTCGACCTGAAGCTGCGGCAGGAGATGCAGATCGAGCTGAAGCAGATCCAGAAGGAGGTCGGGATCACGTTCGTGTACGTGACCCACGATCAGGAAGAGGCTCTGACGATGAGCGACCGGGTCGCCGTCATGTCCAACGGGAAGATCGAGCAGATCGGGTCGCCGGTCGAGGTGTACGAGCAGCCGGCGTCCGAGTTCGTCGCCGGCTTCATCGGCATCTCGAACGTCCTGCTCAGGGATGGGGTCCGATTCGTTGTGCGGCCGGAGAAGATCCGCATGCTCACCGAGGGAGAGCAGCCTGAGCCAGGCATGCGGGTGGAACCCGGCACGGTAGAGGAGGTCGTATACGTCGGCATGTCCACCCGGTACGTCGTCCGCCTGGACCGAGGGGAGCAGCTGGTCGCAGTACGCCAGAATATGGACGCCGCGGGCGACGCCCAGAGGTTTCAGGGCCGGCCGACAAGGCTGGCCTGGACGGCCGACCACGAGTACGTTCTCGGCAGTAAGGAGAGGTAAGGAAGATGAGTTCAGGAGAGTTTGGCCCGGCCGGCTGGGCCCGGCTGGGATGTTTGACGGCAGCCGCGCTGCTGGCGGTGACCGCATGCGGGTCCAGCGCCACGCCGACCGGCTCGACCCAGGCACAGCCGCCGACCGCGAAGTTGGCGCCACTTACCGCCATCGGGACACCAGAAGGCCAGCTGAACCTGATCGCCTGGGAGGGCTACGTCGACGACTCGTGGGTGAAACAGTTCACGCAGGCGACAAGCTGCAAGGTCAACGCCAAGTACGCCGGCTCGTCCGACGAGATGGTGAGCCTGATGAAGGAGGGGGGCGGCGGCCAGTACGACATGGTTTCCGCCTCGGGTGACGCGGACCTTCGCCTCATCTACAGCGGCGATGTGCGCCCGATGAACGAGAAGCTGATCCCCGACTTCGCGAACTTCCAGACGTACTTCAAGTCACCGCCGTACAACACCATCAACGGGATCCACTACGGGATCTCCCTGCAGTGGGGACCTAATGTGCTGCTTTACAGCACGAAGAAGTTCCCGGTCGCCCCGACGAGTTGGGGTGCCGTGTACGACCCGGCAAACAAGAGCCTC
>DATHDR010000247.1:0-2787 GCA_035318965.1 Verrucomicrobiia bacterium
CTGCGTGACGATCGTTTCGAGGCTAGCTGGGACGGGATGCGGCTGATCAACCCGCGCGACGGCGAGATCAACCCGGCCGCCATGGTGGGCGCGCTGGCGATTCGCGCGAAGGATGGGGCGATTCGAGAAGGTGTCGAGGTCAACTCGATCGTGCCCGGGAGCGTCGAGGTCGCTGTTCGAGCGGGCGACAGCGAGTGCCGTGCGGGCGTCGTCATCCTCGCCACCAACGCTTACACTTCGCAGCTCTTGCCGGAGGTGAAGATCCAGCCGACGCGGGCCCAAATGCTGGCCTCCGCTCCGATCCCGCGCTCGCTGTCCGACATGCCGACCTACTCGCACTTCGGCAATCGCTACTGGCGTCAGCTGCCCACGGGCGAGGTGCTCGTCGGCGGCTGGCGCGACACGTCGATGAACACGGAGATCGGCTACGACGACCAACCCACGCCGCAGATCCAGGAGCATCTCGACGGCCAGCTGGAGTCCATGTCCAAGGGCACGGAGGTCACCCACCGCTGGGCCGGGCTGATGGGATTCACGGAGAGTGGATTGCCGCTGGCCGGGCCGGTCGACGGGATGCGAAACGTCTACCTGTGCGCCGGCTTCAACGGCCACGGAATGGGCTTCGCGTTCATGACGGCTAAGCAGGTCGTCGACGCTCTCTGAGGGGATCGGCCCCCCACCCTGGCCCTTCCCTGGGGGAGGGAATGCTCTAGTCGGGAAGGCTCCGGCCCAGAAATTCGATCCAGTTGCCGCCCATGACGCCCTCGACCTGGGCCCGGCTGAAGTGGCGTCGGAGTCGGGTCTGAAGCTCGCGCAGCCCGTCCAGCGACTTGATCGGCGCCTCCCGCGCGTCGAAGCCGCCGTCCAGGTCCGTACCGAGACCCACCCGCTCGGGACCGCCCGCAGCCCGCGCCAGGTGGAGCGTGTGACGGACCACGTCGTCGAGGGTCGCGGGACCCGACGACCTCAGATGGCGAGCGTAAAAGCTGATGCCCAGGATCCCGTTTCGGCGCGCGACCTCCTTGGCGGTCGCGTCGGTGATCTGCCGGTCGCCCGGCACAAGGGCCCGGGCGTTGCTGTGCGACGCAATGATCGGCCCGCGCCAGAATGCGAACGCGTCCGCCACCGACTGGTCGGCCATGTGGCTCAGGTCGAGGATGACGCGCTTGCGGCGCATCGCCTTCAGCAGCTGCACGCCAAGCTCGGTCAGGCCGCCAGGCGCCCCGGTTCCGCCGCTGTAGCGCGTCGCGCCCCAAGCGGGCCCGATAATCCGCACGCCCATCCCGGTCCAGGCCCCGAGCTGCGACGGATCCTCGATCGGGTCGGCGCCCTCCATCAGCAGCACCGCGGCCAGGCGGCCTCTCTTCCAGCCACTGACGTGCGCCTGAAGCTCGGCTTTGTCAGCGATGAGCTGGAGGCCGCAGCTTCTGTAGTAGTTGACCTCGGCCATGGCCATGATGTTTGCCTCGTGCGGGTTCTCGTATACAAAGCGCGTCCGCATTGACCGCCCGGCCCGTGCCGGCGCTGCATAGAGGGTCGCGAACACCAGTCCGACTCCGGCGGCGACGAGGGATGAACGGCTGACCAGGTAGTTGGTCGCCGGCGGCGCCAGGAACCCCCGTCCGGCTGAGACCGCGTTCCAGGCGATGTCGAGGTGGGCGTCCACGATCAAAGCGTCGGTGAAGGTACTTGATTCAAGAACCCTGAACGTGGGAATATTGAAGCAATTCACCATGTATAAGGACACTATGAAGTCCGTCGAAGGCGACGTCCAGGCAGTCCACGAGCTGGCTCGTGACGAGGCCGGGCGTCTTTACAGCGTCCGGATGCGCCAGCTGTTCGACCCGATGAAGGTCGATATGAGCGTCGTCGAGGCGATGGCCGCCCTCAGGATCGCCGGGCGCGCCCTCCACCACATGCACGAACGGTGGGCCGAGAAGCACGCGCTGAGCGAAGGCCGGCTGGGCGTGCTGTTTCGCCTCTACCGGTGCGGACCGACCCCGCTGGGCGATCTCGCGACGGACCTTGACACCACGCCTCGAAATATCACCGGCCTGGTCGACCACCTCGAGCGCGACGGCCTGGTCGAGCGGGTCCACGACACGGAGGACCGCCGGTCGGTCCACGCTCGGCTCACCGAGAGCGGGCGCACACGGATCGAGTCGATCTGGAAGGAAGGCCTCGAGCACCAGCATGAGATCGCTGGAGGCTTGAGCAAGGACGACCTGGCACAGCTCCGACACCTGTGCCTTCAGCTGGTGGAGAACGCGAGAAAGGAGCTGGGGAAATGAGCCAAGTGATGAGCCAGCCGATGACACACGGACTTTCACGCAACCGCGTGATCCTCGCCACCGCCGGGACGATGCTCGCGCTCCTGCTGGCCGCCCTCGACCAGACCATCGTGGGCACCGCCATCCCGCGCATCGTGGCCGACCTCAACGGGCTCGACCGCCTCGCGTGGGTGACGACCGCCTACCTGGTCACGTCGACCACCATGACGCCGATCGCCGGCAAGCTCGGCGACCTGTTCGGCCGGAAGCCGTTCCTGCTCGCCGGGATGATCGGCTTCGTGGTCGCGTCCGCGTTTTGCGGCCTCGCCCAGGACATGACACAGCTGATCCTCTTCCGTGGCATCCAGGGCATCTTCGGCGGCGTCCTGTTTGCGACGGTGTTCTCCGTCATCGGCGACCTGTTCGCGCCATCCCAGAGGGCTCGTGCGCAGGGATTGTTCGGCGGGGTGTTCGGCCTGGCCTCGATCGTCGGGCCGACGGCAGGCGGCTTCATCAC
>DATHDR010000248.1:0-2421 GCA_035318965.1 Verrucomicrobiia bacterium
CCAAACCTTGGCTCACCACGTTCTTCAGCTTGGTCCAGAAGCCGCCCACGGTGAATCCAAAGGGGCCTACGAAGCCTTTGACCCCGCCCTCGACCGACTGCACCTCCTTCGATTTGAACAGGTTCACCTGTTGCTGGGCGCTTGCCTGCAGGAACTCGTCGAGGGCAGGCATCTTGTAGCCGCGCGCGCCGGATGCGTACAGCGAGAGGTTCCGTTGCAGGGCGTAGTTGAGTCCGAGCGACGCCGACCAATCCTTGATTCCACGCGAGAAGTGGCGGAAGCTGCCGTTCCCGAACGTTTCGTTGTTGTAGGTCGTTGCCGGATTGAGGTCCAGGTCGAAGGCCGAGGTTTGCTCGGCGACCTGCACATACTTGTCGTATTCCCCCCGCACGCCAACGTCGGCTCGGAGTTGATCGGTGAGCTGGATTTCCCCGCCCAGCACGCCCGATATGATGCTGGTCTGACCGGACCCGTTGGTGTATCCGGACAGCTGGTTCACAAAGCCGTTCTTGGTGACGCTGTCTGGGGCGCCGCCTCCCGCGGGAGTGACCACGGCGTCGAGGAAGTGGGTTTGGTCACCCACGTCGGTCAGGATCTGGGTGAAGAACCAATGATTGTCCTGGGTATAGTTGGCGATGTAAGTGCCGAAGGACAGGGTGTGCTTCCCGAAGGTACGCCGGAGCTGAAACTGATCCTGGATCGCCGAGAGCGGCTTGCTTACATGGATCAGCTGGCCCGGTGCCACCAGGCCATTGGGCGTGGTGAACGGAAGGTGCGTCGTGCCAGTCGCGTCGAACTGGTTGGTGTAGGTCAACGCCACCGTCGTGCCTGCCGGCAGCCCCAGCCCGCCCTGGCCCTTGGCCGCCGTGGCGAAGTCCGTCGCAGCCAGGACGTTGGACGGGACGAGAGCATTCCATTCCTGCTGGTCCTGCATCCACTGGGCGGTGTTCTGCAGGTGCCAGTCCGGGCTCAGATCGAACGATGCGTCGGCGGTGTACCATTGGGCCTTGGTCCGGAGCCCATTGTCCAGCGGCAGATCCAGATCGCCCGTCGGCGTCGGCACCCGAAGGTTGAGCGCCTCCGGGCTGTTAAAGGAGCCGTAGTTGCCGAAGCCGGGGACGTACTGCGGGTCGTTCTGGTTGGTGAACGGGAGATCGAGGATGAACTGGTTCCGGTCGTCGCTCACCTTGGCCGAGAGGCGGAGGTAGCCGTTCGACAGCAGCCGGGTGACGCTGGCTTTCACCTGGCCGCCCCGGATGCCGGGGAAACCAGGGTCGCGCACGCCATGGTCGTAGCGATAGAAGCCGCCCACGTTGAACCGCATGGCGTCGCCCAGCGGCCCGTTGGCATTCATGTCTAACCGGGCCAGACCCTCGGTGGCGCCGGTTGCCCGGACGGCTCCGCCAAACTCGTCGCCGCCGGTCTTGTTAAGCAGGTTGAGCATAGCGCCCGGAGTGTTGGATCCGAACAGGGCTGAGGCGCCCCCCCGCACGATTTCCAGGCGCTCGACGTTCTCATCGAAGCGCATCAGGTTGTCCGCGTTCATGAAGTAGGTGTGCATCGTGGGGAAGACGGGGAGCCCATCCTCCAGGAAGTTCACGTACTCTACCGAAAGAATACCGCGCACCGAGTAGTTCTCGTTGACCTCACCGCCCGAGCTTTCTACCCGGGTAAAGCCCGGGACATAGCGAAGCACTTCACTCGTGCTTCGCGGCACGGCCCGCTGGATGTCGGTCGGAGTGAGCGAGGTGACGGCAACGCTGGCGTCGAGGTTCATCCTAGGTGTCTGGGTGCCGGTGACCACCAAGGTCTGGAGCTGAAGCGGGTCCCTCCGCATCGTGAAGTTCTGGGTGGCCGTCTCATTGGCGGACACCGCGACAGTTGCAGCCTCCGGCCGGTAGCCGAGCAGGCGGGCATGGAGGGTCTGGGTTCCCTCCGGCACCCGCGTGAGTATGTACTCCCCGTTTGAGTGCGTCTGGGTGCCGAGCGCCGCGCTGATGTACACCTGTACGCCGGCAAGGGCGCCCCCCTGATCGTCCACCACTCTGCCGCTGATGGTCCCGGTCTGGGCCACTCCCTGCGCGGCGACATTCGAAAGCCCGCCAAGCAGTGGCAGGAGTAGCGCTGCGACTGCCAGACGGACGAGGCGATACCTCATAGCGGCATCCTCTCTAATTATGGGTTCCGCGATCGAGCGAACGAACACAGCGAACCTGGGCAGGATCCCAGCGGCGGACAGGCCCGAACCGCGCGGCCGAATGGAGCGACATGAAGGGGAGCGAAGCTGTTATTTGCACGAGGTAATTCCGACCGCGAGATATCCGGTCGCGCACCTGCCGCTGGGGTCGCCATGAATTACAACTTTCAGAGCGCCCGCGCAAGTGGGGGAAAGGTTTACCCTCCGCGATGCACTTCGAGCCG
>DATHDR010000249.1:0-3541 GCA_035318965.1 Verrucomicrobiia bacterium
CTCGCCCGGGCCGAGCCGGCCGCGTTCGACCACGGATTCGGGTGACATCGTGACCACGCCGGCCTCCGACGCTGCGGCCACCAATCCATCTTTCGTGCGCTGCCAGCGCAGCGGGCGCAAGCCGTTCCGGTCAAGGGCTGCGCCGACCACGACGCCGTCGCTGAACGCAAGCGCGGCGGGGCCGTCCCACGGCTCGAACCGGATCGATTGGTAGCGGTAGAAGTCGCGCACCTGCGAGGCAAGGTCGCCGCGCCCTTCCCAGGCGTTGGGGACCAGGCTCATCAGCGCTTCCGACACCTCCCAGCCGCGGTGCACCAGCAGCTCGAGCGCGTTGTCGAGCGAGGCGGAGTCGGATCCCTCGGCCCAGATCGCGCCTTGCAGCTCGGGCTCGAGCTCGGCCTCTCGCGCTCGCATCCAGGCGCGGTTGCCGGTGATGGTGTTGATCTCGCCGTTGTGCGCGAGCATGCGAAACGGCTGCGCGAGTCGCCAGTCGGGCATGGTGTTGGTCGAGTAGCGCTGGTGGAAAACCGCGAGACGGCTCTCGCATGCGGGGTCCTGCAGGTCGAGATAGAAGTCGGCGAGCCGGGTGCCGGCCATCAATCCCTTGTAGACGAGGGTGCGGCTGGAGCACGACGACAGGTACATCCGCACGCCATCCTGCTGCGCCTGTTTCTCGGCCCGCCGGCGGACGAGGTAAAGGCGGTCCTCCCACTCGTCGGGGTCGATGTCAGGCCGCGCGATCAGCCCGTGCCAGATCACCGGCATGGTGGCGCGCGCCCGCTCGCCGAGGCTGTCTACATCGGTGGGAACCTGTCGCCACTCGCGCAGCTCGAGTCCTCTTGCGGCAGCAGACTCGGCGACGATGGCCCTGGCCCGGTCGTCCCACGCGAACAGGGCGGCGACAGCGAAATCGCCGCCGAAGAGGCGCTGCGGGACCTGGATCAGAAGCCCGGCGCCGTCACCGCTCTTGCCGTCGGCGTCGAGCCCGCCGCGATGTGACAGGCGGGCGAGGGCCTGGACGCCGAGGGCCACTGCCTCGTGACCAAGCTCGGGTGAGGCGACAAAGCCCATTCCGCAGGCCGCGCGGCTGCTGGGGGGGTCCCCCGGCCAGGCAAGGGGTGAACGGCGAAGCACTGGGGGCACTGATGGGAAGCCTAGTGGCGAGCCGGTGGTCGAGCTAGTTGGTCAGCACCAAAACAAGCGGCGAAACCTTAGCCGGTCCTCACATACCCAGAAGTGCCTGCACGCGCAGCGCAACGGCAAGATTGAGGCGCGTTTCAGGGTCCTCTAGGTCGACGCCGCTGATCTCGCGGATGCGGTCGAGTCGGTAGCGCAGCGTGTTCGGGTGGACGCGGAGCCGCTGGGCGGCCTGCTGCTGCTCGCCTGTCTCGAGGTAGGCGCGGAGAGTTGCGACGAGGTTGCCCTTGCGAGTGGTGTCGTGCTTGATCAGCGGCCCCAGGTGGCGCCGGCTGTAGTCGACGAGCCGCTCGTCGGTCACAGCGGCAAGCAGCCCGGTGAGCCCAAGCTCGGGCACGGCAACCACCTGACTCCATCGCTTGAAACGGGCCAGCGACTCCATCACCGAAGTCACCTCCCGCAGGGAGCCGGCCACGCCGGCGGGGGCCTCGGCCGGGCCGCTGAAGCCGACCGAGACGGTAAAACCCGGCTTCCAGTCGGCGATCGCCTGCTGGATCTGAACGCCAAGGGCGTGCACCCGAATCTGGTGATCGCCCGCCTCGGTGCCCAGCGGAAGCAATGACACGACCTGGTCGGAGCGGCCCTGGACGAGCGCGCGTGCATAGCTGGTCCGCACCACGCCGGTCACGCGGCGGAGGAAATCGCGCTTCAGCGCCTGGATCGCGTCCTCGGAGATCTGGCGGGCGCGGTTGTAGCCGCGAAAGTCATCGATGTCGACGAGCATCACGATATGGCTGCCCTGCAGCGGGTAGCCGAGGTGTCGCGCCCGGCGCTGGGCCGCGGACTCATCGCCGTAGGTCCCGTGAAGCAGGTCCTCCAGGAACTCGCCTCGGACTCGGCCTTCAACCTCGGACAGCTCGCGTTCTTTGGCCACGGCCAATGCCAGCACCAGCGCTGCTTGCTCGATCGCCATGAAAGCGAGCTCCTCGTTGTGCGGCGGGTGATCCAGAACCGAGATGTAGCCCAACACCTGCCCTCCGGCGAGGATCGGGGCGATCAGGCGCTCTCGGGACATCCCTACGTGAGGGAATGGCGGCACCTTGACCGGTGCACGGTTCGCCTCGACCTCGCGGAGCATGCGCTGGATCTGGGGATCGAACAGCACCCGCTGGGGCGTGCCCTGGCGGAGGATCGTCTCCTTGCGGTGCGGGTCGGCGCCGCTGCCGGCGTGGGCCAGCAAATGGAAGCTCGCGTCCTCGATCACGACCGAGCTCTCGAGCAGCTCGGCCAGCGTGCGGCAGATCTCGGTCACGCCCTTGCCGTCCAAAACCAGCTCGGTGAAGCGGCGGTGGATCTCGATCGAGCGCTTGAGCCGCCAGTGCTCGGCGTTGATGATCCGCTCTAGCAGAGGGGCCATCAGGTCGATGAACTGGACGTCCGCCGCGATCGTGAAGAGGGGCACGTTCAGCCGGTCCGCCTCGCTGAGCATCTCGGGCGGCAGCTTGCGCAGGTAGGGCATGGGCCGAACCACCAGGCCGGCGCCGCCCGAATCGGCGATCCGGCCGACCAGGCGGATCTGGGCCGCCATGTCGTCTTTGATCGGAAACCCGCTCGTGAACATGAGATCGCCCGCCCGTGGCTGCACCTCTGGCGTCTCCATCAGGCGCACCCACTCGACGGGGTGGTCGAGACCCTCTGCACCGGCCAGGAGCTTGGCATTCGCCAGCACCGAGCGCATGGCGTCGCGAACGGTCGGGCGGGGCTGAACCTCGGCCTCAGCGGCCTTCTTGGTCGCCATGGCCTAAGACTTTAGGGTGTGGGCGGAGGACAAGCAACCCAGGCTGGGCGTTGTGCGAGGCTCACTAGGAACATTTGGCCGTTCGGCGTAGTTTCCCTGTCATGACTCACGACGAGGCGCCGGCTTGCGAGAGGCACGAATCGAAAGTGCCGATGAAGCTGCGCACCATGCACTCGGACTCATCTGAGCCTGGAGTGCTGGTCGGGCTGTTCGAGTGCCCGGAGTGCGGGCACGAGCGAAGGCTCCCGATCAAGACCGAGGACGCAGCCTAGCTAAGGTCTCTTTTCCAGGCCGGTGCCGGCACGCGCGGGCTTGGCTCGCGCGCGAGAACCGTCGGAGGCGGCATGCGCGGCTACCGCAACGCTGAGACTCGATGGGTCTCCGTACGCTGCCGCTCCCAGCGGCGCTCGGCTTCGCCGATCGCTGTCGAGGCAGGCCCGTTCACGAATGGCCACATCTCGGCTGCCATCCGGCGCCAGTTGCCGGTTGCATTGAGGCTGCCGAGCACGGCGTAGAGGCCAAGGTTTATGCGCTGAAGGATCAGGTAGGCGCGAGGGACGTCGGTGTATGGAGCCAGAGGACCGCGGGCATCGAAGAAGCGCCGGA
>DATHDR010000250.1:0-3732 GCA_035318965.1 Verrucomicrobiia bacterium
CGCACCGAGCGGACCATCCACAACATCCTCATGGAGGATCGTCCTGCTGAGGCGCTGCTCGTGACGGAGGTGCTCACCCCCGGAGGCAACTGGTCGAGCTATCCACCGCACAAGCACGACACGGACGACCCGCCGAACGAGACCTGCCTCGAAGAGACGTACTACCACCGGATGGCCAGGCCGGAGGGTTTCGCCGTGCAGCTCGTCTACACGGGCGACCACTCGCTCGACGAGGCGATCCAGGTGCGGGACGGAGACGTCGTCCTGGTCCCGCGCGGCTACCATCCCGTCGCCGCCGGCCCGGGCTACGACCTCTACTACCTCAACGTGATGGCGGGCCCGCGCCGCCGCTGGCTCGTCACCACCGACGCCGACCATCGCTGGCAGCTCGGCTGATTCCTGTAACGTTCCAAACGCTATGAGCGCGACGGTCCGCGCCGCCGTCATGAAGGCACCGGGCCGGATCGAGGTCGAGCGTTTCCCCCTGCCTGAGCCCGCCCCTGGAGCGGTGCTGATGAAGGTCACGTACTCGGGGATCTGCGGCACAGACAAGCACACGTACCGAGGCGAGTCCAAGCAGTACGCGGGGACGGACCACGAGCGCGACATCGTCTACCCCCTCATCTGCGGCCACGAGAACGTAGGCGTGATCGAAGCCATCGGCGGTGATGGGATCGCCGACAGCGAGGGGCGGCCGCTTCGTGTGGGCGACCGGATCGTCCCCGCCGCCAACGTTCCGTGCGGCCACTGCATCTTCTGCCTCAACGGCTACCCGTACTACTTCTGCGAGAACCTGCAGGACTATGGGAACAGCCTGCACAGCGGCATCCCGCCTCACCTTTTCGGGGGTTGGGCCGAGTACATGTACATCCTGCCGCGCACGCCGCTGTTCCGGGTGCCGGAGGGCCTTCCTGACGAGGTCGCCGCGCTCACGGAGGTGATGGCGGTGACCCACGGATTCGAGCGCGCGCGAATGCTCAACGCGGGGTGGGGAGGGAGCGGCTTTGGCGAGTCGGTCGCCGTGGTCGGGGTCGGCCCCCTCGGGTTCTGTCACCTGGTCAAGGCCCGGCTGCTCGGCTGCGGCAAGCTGATCGCGATCGACCGCCTCGAATCCAGGCTCGAGCTGGCGCGCCGCTTCGGCGCCACCATGACGATCAACGCGAGCAAGACCACCGAAAAGGAGCGCCTGGACCTGCTCCGGGAGCACACGAACACCGGGCCGGACATCGTGATCGACTGCACCGGTGTCGCGCAGTCCTTTCCCGAATGCCTGCACATGGTCCGCTACGGCGGCACGGTGGTCGAAGCAGGCACTTTCGTAGACATGGGACCGGTCGGCATCAATCCCAACGCCGACATCTGCACCAAGAACGTCAGCGTCATCGGAGTCGGCGGCGAGACCGCGACCTCTTACGTGCCGGCCATGAACCTGCTGGCCCGCAACCTCGACCGGCTGCCCTTCACCGAGATCATCACGCATCGCATGCCCCTGGAGCGCGCCGGCGAGGCGGTCGAGCTGGCGCAAAAGGACGGGACGATGAAGGTCCTCATGGACCCAAAGATGAGCATCTGACCATGCCACGGGCCGAATAACATTTCCATGATGGCGGCCTCTAGAGACGCTGCCCCTCCGCCGCGAAGACCGCCGACCATCCTTGACGTTGCCTCCAGCGCTGGAGTATCCAAATCGACAGTTTCGAACGTGGTGCGCGGCTTGCCCGGAGTATCCGAGGCGACGCGCGGCCGCGTGCGGTTGGCGATCGCTCAGCTCGGTTACCGCCCCAACGTCCTCGCCCGCCAGCTCGTGCAGCAACGAACCAGCATCCTGGGCGTCGTCGTCGGAGACCTGGCCAACCCGTTCTTCGCAGAGATGGCGAAGTCTGTCGAGCGGCATGCCGCGTCGCGTGGATACACGGCGATGTTCTGCAACACCGAGGGCGACAGCCAGAGCGAGCTTGCCGGCGTCGAAACGCTGCTCGAGTACCGGGTTGCCGGGATCGTCTTCCTCGCTTTCTCGGGCGATTCGCGCACGATGCAGGAGACGCTGGAGCACCAGGTGCCGGTCGTGTTCCTCAGCTGCAGGGCCGACTGGGGCGATGTCGTCTCCGTGGACGATGTGCGCGGAGGCAAGCTCAGCGCGAACCACCTCATCGAGGAAGGTCATCGCCGGATCGCGTACGTGTCGATTCCTGAGTTGGAGGACGAATCCGACTTTTCGCGGTGGCAGGGCTACAGCGAAGCCCTCGGCCAGTCGGGTCTGGGCCCTCCCATCCGGATCAGCTGGTCGCCGCCTTCGGACCACGCCCGGGTGGATGGGGTGGACTGCAAGCTGCTCGAAGTCTTCACCGGACCGACCCGATCCACCGCCGTGGTGGCTTCCAACGACGTCGCCGCGATATCGCTCCAGGAATTCGCGGACCGCGTCAGCCTTCGCGTCCCGCAAGACCTTTCGATCGTGGGCTTTGACGATGTCCCGATGGCGGGCCTCGCCCGCATCTCTTTGACCACCGTCGCCCAGCCCAGGGACGAGCTCGCCAGGCTCGGCATCGCCACCATCGCAGATCGCATCGAGCGCAAATTGAAAGGGCCGCCGAGGACGACGCTGGTCGGTGTGCGCCTCGTGACCAGGATGTCCACGGCGCCTCCGTCGACCATCAGCTAGGGCATGGTCGGTGTGCCGGGGACTTGACGCGTCGGCCGGTCGCCATGAGAATTACGGAACGTTCCAATTGGAACGATCCAGAGCGAGGTCAGGCGAGTCCCTTGAGTCCCGGTATGCGGAGGAGTGAGGCTTGGCAGTGACTGCCGATTTGGGGCCACGACTGGACCGCGAGAGGTTCCAGTGGGGCAGCCTCGCGATGCTGACCCCCGCGCTTGCGCTCCTCGGCCTCCTCTTCATCTTCCCGGTCCTTTACGCCGGCTACCTCGGCTTCACCAACCTGGCCCTGGTCGGGTCGCGCTCACGCGACTACAGCTTCACCGGCCTGGACAACGTCGTCCGCATGCTCGGCGACTACGTCTTCATCAAATCGTCGTGGCTGACGATCCTGTTCGTCGTCGGCTCGGCGATCATCGGCCAGTCCGTCCTCGGGATGGTCCTCGCCCTGCTGCTGCGGAACGCGGTGGTGCCGATCCGCGTGGTGGTCGGTTCGATCGTCATCATCGCCTGGGTCCTTCCCGAGATCACCGTCGCGCTGGTGTGGTACGCGTTCTCGCAGGCGGGCGGCACGCTCTCGATCCTGCTGGGCCATCGGGAAGCCAACTTCCTCGTCCTGGTGCCGATGCTCATCGTGTCCCTCGCCAACCTCTGGCGCAACGTTGCCTTTTCGATGCTCGTTTTCTCCGCCGGGCTGCGCAACCTGCCCACCGAGGTGCTCGAGGCGGCGGAGGTGGAAGGGGCCTCGGTCTGGCGGCGCTACCGGCAGGTCGTGCTGCCCTTGATGAGGCCGACCATCCTGACCAACCTGCTGCTGGTCACGATCCTCAACCTGTCGGAGTTCACCCTGATCTACGCCATGACCCAGGGCGGTCCCGGCATCGAGACGATGACGCTGCCGCTCTACGTGTACCAGGAGGCCTTCGTCTTCCACCAGCTTGGATACGGCACCGCGATCTCCCTCGTGCTGGTCTTGATCGGAGCGGTGTTCTCGCTGCTCTTCGTGCGAGCGGCCAGGAGCCAGGCGTGAGCGCGCTCCAGGCGCGCAACCTCGACAAGGCGAGCCTGATCGTCGT
>DATHDR010000251.1:0-2153 GCA_035318965.1 Verrucomicrobiia bacterium
TCTTGCCCGTGAAGCCGACGGGGTTCGTGACGGGGTAACCGTCGACGCGCACATTGGTGATCGCCGAGTGCACCAGGCGCGCCTCGAGCTGCCCGTAGCTGCGCTCCATCTCCAGCAGGTGCTGGGCTTCGCGCAGCGCGCGGCGCTGGACCATCTGCAGCATGGTCGAGATCTCGCTCGAGCGCACCCGCGCCTTGGAGTTCTCTCGCGGGTACGCGATCGTCGACGAGAAGCCCTTGATCAGCTCGCCTGCGATGCCGACGACGACCTGGCCGGGGACGGTCTTGGCCATGTCCTCGGCAGCTTCGAGCGCCCGGTTGCAGGACTGGATCACAGACTCGAGGTCCGCAATCGCGCCGCCCGACATGGCCGCAGGCGCCTGCGGTTCGCGGCCTACTCCAAGCACCTCGCCATCCGGCCCTTCGCGCCGGACGACCAGGACTTTGATCAGATCGGTCCCGATGTCGAGCACCGTGAAGTGCCGGTAGTACTCGCTGCGCTTGCGCAGGAACTTGAACTTGGTCACCGCAAAGCGTCCTCGAGGCGTTTGAACGCGTCGGTGGCGGGGCCGTTCAGCTTGCCACGCGCCAGGTGCTTCTGGCCGCCGCCCGTGCCCAGGAGTCCGGCCAGGCGCGCGGCATCGTATTCGCTCGTGAGGTCCTTGGACACCTTGATGACAAACATGTCGCCGGCCACAACGGTTACGACGCCGGACTTCACAAGGTCCATATATCGGTCTGCGTAGGCGGCCAGCTCGGCGGGGCTGGAAGCGTTCACGGTCTCGGTCACAAACGCTACTTTGCCTTGTTTGACCTGCATGCCGTCGGCCCCTTTGACCTTCGCCCCCCGCAGCTCCTCCGACAATGCCTTCAACCGCTGCTCGGCCTCTTTGAGCTGAGAGCGCAGCGCCTGCACCCGAGAAGGCAGCTGGTCCGGAGTCGTGTTGAAGGAGCGCGCCAGCTCCGTCAGCAGCTCGCGGTCACGCCACACCAGCTCGTCGGCGGCTTCGCCGACCACCATGTCTATGCGCCTCAGGCCCGAGCCGATGCTGGACTCGGACATGATCACGGCGGCGCCGATGTCGGCAGTGTTGCCCACGTGCGTGCCGCCGCACAGCTCACAGGTCCAGTCTCCGAAGCAAACGACCCTGACGACGTCTCCGTACTTCTCATCGAACAGGTGCATGGCGCCCTGCGCGACGGCGTCCTTGTACGACTTCTGGCTTTCATGGAACGGCAATGCAGCACGCACTTTTTCCATCACGCGGCGATTGATGCGCGCCAGCTCGTCCTGGCTGATCGGCCGGTCGAACGGGACGTCAAATGTCGTGTGGTCGGGGCCGACCCAAGAACCCCTCTGCACGACGTTTTCGCCGAGGGTCTCGCGAAGCGCCTTGTGCAGCAGGTGGGTTGCGGAGTGGTGACGTGCGATCTGCCGGCGACGCCCGGCGTCCACTGCCGCCGTCGCTGCCTGGCCGACTCTGAGCTCGCCGGTGACCACAGCGCCCAGGTGGGCGATCACGCCATCGGCGGGTTTCTGAGTGTCTTCGACGCGCATGCGGCCGAGCTCGGTCGTGATCGTGCCGGTGTCGCCGATCTGGCCGCCCGACTCTGCATAGAAAGGAGTGCGGGCAAGAAACACCTCGACATCCTCCCCCTCCGCGGCTCGATCGACGGACTTACCGTCCTTGCGCAACCCCACGATCGACGTCTGCGTGGCGAGCTCGCCGTAGCCGGTGAACTCCGACTTAGGCAGCTCTTTTGCCGCCGACCATCCGCGCGGAAGCTCGCGTCGTGAACGCTCTTTCTGAGCTGCCATGGCAATGTTGAAACCCTCCTCGTCGACCTGGAGCCCACGCTCCTGCGCGAGCTCTCGCGTGAGGTCGATGGGAAAGCCATACGTGTCGTGCAGCTTGAAAGCGTCCGACCCCGAAATGACTTTCGGATGGTGAGCGACGATGCGCTCGAAGTGCTCCATGCCCTCGCGAAGCGTGCGCTGGAATCGAGCCGCCTCTTGATTGATTCCGGCCCGGATCAGCTCGGCATGAGACTCGAGCTCTGGGTAAGGCTGGTTCATCACCGCGACGACGTCGTCGACGAGTTGATCGACCGGCGAACGCATCGCCAAACGGTCGGCGTGAAGGGTGGCTCGGC
>DATHDR010000252.1:0-7285 GCA_035318965.1 Verrucomicrobiia bacterium
CACTGCGCCGAGCACCCCGGCGATTGCGCCTTCCACCGTCTTCTTGGGGCTGATCGTCGCGAAAAACGCATGCCGGCCGATCCGGCTGCCCACCAGCAGCGCGGCGGCGTCACACGCGACGACGGCGAAGATCGTGAACAAGGCCCACACCAAGCCGTGGGGCTGCGACGTGTACAGCAGCAGGTAGTAGTTGAAAGGCATGCCGATGTAGAGAGCGCCTGCCATGCCCATCGCCCATCGCCCGAGGCCCTGGCGGCGCCCGGGTACGACGAGGAACGCGGCCAGGCCTCCGACCAGCGCAAGCGAAAGGACCAGCGTGACGCTGATCTCCTTGAGCACGGTCCCGCTAAAGATGAAGAAGACGCCGAGTGGAAACAGCAGCCATGCCGGTGCACGCGACCCCATGCCCTCGGACAGCCCGATGAACTCCCACAACGCAAGACCGCCGAGCAGCAGCGCGAGCAGATAGGCGCCGTAGGTCCCGGCCAGGATGAGGCCGATGACGACGCCCAGGAGGACAAACGCGCTGAGGATGCGAACCGTCAGAGGGCTTGGCTTCCAGCGACCGGCCAGCAACGCGTTTTGAGTCGTCAACTGACGTTGGCCTGCTCGGCGATCTCGTCTTCTGGCCGGCCGCCGAAGCGCCGCACGCGCGAGGCGTAATCGGCGAGGGCTGCCTTCAGGTCGGCGACGTCGAAGTCAGGCCACAGGGTCTCTGTCACAAGCATCTCTGAGTAGGCGGACTGCCAGAGCAGGAAGTTGCTCACACGTCGCTCGCCGGCGGTGCGGATGATCAGGTCAGGATCGGGGAGCTCGGGGTTGTACAGGCGCGCGGCGATCGCCGCCTCATCGATCTGTGCCGCCTCGAGGCCGTCCGCGACGAGTCTTTTGACCGCGTCGACGACCTCGGCACGTCCACCGTAGTTCAGGCAGACATTGAGCACGCCCTTCTGGTTGCCGGCGGTCAGGTTCACCGCCTCCTCGATTCGCTCGCGCATGCGAGGCGATAGCTCGTCGCGCCGGCCGCTGACGACGATCCGGACGCCCCGGCGGTGCATCTCATCGATCTCGCGCTGCATGGTTTCGTGGAACAGCCTCATCAGCGCGCGCACCTCGGCGCGCGGGCGTGACCAGTTCTCGGTCGAGAAGGCGTAGATCGAGAGGACTTTGACGCCAAGGGTCTCGCACGCGTCGAGGACCCGCTTGATCGCGCGCACCCCGGCGCGATGCCCAAAGCTTGCGGGCTTGCGGCGCCGGCGGGCCCAGCGCCCGTTGCCGTCCATGATGATCCCGATGTGGCGGGGGATCTGCGGGTCCAAGGTCAGCAAAGCGTACCGAGTGGGCCTGAGAGTAGAAGATCCACCGCCCCTCCCTCCGCCTTCCCCCCGCTGGGGATGGAGGTGCTAGACCTCCATTACCTCCGACTCTTTGCGGCCGGCCAAGGCGTCGACGCGTTCGATCTGTGCTTCCGTGATCTTCTGCAGACGGGCGGTCCCTCGTTTGGAGTCGTCCTCGGCAACCTCGCCCTTCTTCTGCATCTGGTCGATGCGGTGGATCTCGTCGCGGCGCACATTGCGGATCGCGACCCGCGCTTCCTCCGCTTTCTGACGCACGAGCTTCACGTATTCGCGCCTGCGCTCCTCAGTCAGGGGCGGTATGGGCACGCGTATGACCTGGCCGTCACTGGCCGGGTTGAGCCCCTGCTCGCCAGACCTCAAGGCCTTCTCCACGGCGCCGATCTGGCTCTTGTCGTAGACCTGCACGACAAGCAGCCTCGCCTCGGGCGCGCTGATCTGGGCGAGCTCTTTCAGCGGCGTCGGGGTCCCGTAGTACGGAACCATCACCTTATCTATGAGGGCCGGGTTGGCGCGGCCGGTCCGGATGGTCGACAGCTCGGTAGCGAAATGCTCGACGGACTTGGTCATCTTCGACTCGGCGTCGCGCAGGACAGGATCGATCATGTGGTCGCTGCTCCTACTAACGTCCCGATTTCTTCGCCCAGCACCACGCGCTCGATGTTGCCGGGCTCCAGCAGGTTGAAGACCACGATCGGAACGTTGTTGTCCATACACAGCGTGAGCGCGGTGTTGTCCATGACCTCGATGCCTCGATTCAACACCTCGAGGTACCCGAGGTGCGCGAGCTTGACCGCATTGGGATCTCGCTTCGGGTCGGAGGTGTAAACGCCGTCCACCTTGGTCGCCTTGAGGATGACGTCGGCTTCGATCTCGACCGCGCGGAGCGCAGCGGTGGTGTCTGTGGTGAAGTATGGATTGCCGGTGCCGGCGGCGAGGATCACGACACGGCCCTTCTCGAGGTGTCGGACTGCTCGGCGGCGGATGTAGGGCTCGGCCACCTGCGGCATCTGGATCGCGGTCATCGTGCGCGCCGGGATGCCAGTCCGCTCGAGCGCGTCCTGCAGAGCGAGCGCGTTGATGACGGTGGCAAGCATGCCCATGTAGTCGCCAGTGGCTCGGTCGAAGCCGCGCTCGCTCGCCGCGAGGCCGCGGAAGATGTTGCCGCCACCAACCACGAGGGCGGTCTGAACGCCCATCTCATGCACGCGCTTGACCTGGCTCGCGATGTTCGAGACGACCTCGAGGTCGATGCCATAGTCACGCGAACCGCCAAGCGCTTCCCCGCTCAGCTTGAGCAGGATGCGGTTGTACTTCGGAGAACGGTCCCCCATCTCTACGTTACGAATGAGATCTCCCTCAGGACTCTCTGATGTTAAAGCGCGCGAAGCGGCGCACCGCAATGTTCTCCTGAAGCTTGGAGATGTGCTCTGCAATGTACTGCTGGACGGTGAGGCTCGGCTCCCGGAAGTACGGCTGCTCCATCAAGCAGCTCTGCTTCAGAAAATTCTCGACCTGGCTGTCGACGATCTTCTGGATGATCTCCGCCGGCTTGCCGTCCTGCTGGGCCTTCGCCTCATATAGGTTCCGCTCGTATACGAGCACCTCGTCGGGGACGTCCTCGCGTGACACCCAGCGGGGCTCGTATCCCGCCACCTGCAGCGCGAGCTCTTTGGCCAGCTTGCGAAACTCGGCACCTTTGGCGACGAAGTCTGTCTCGCAGTTCACTTCGATCAGCACGCCGACCTGCGGCGGATAGTCATCGCCCGTGGTGTGCAGGTAGGCCTCGACCACGCCCTGGCCGGTCGTCCGGCCCGCGCGCTTGCCCGCTTTGGCGATGCCCTTCTCGCGCAGGATGGTGAACGCCTTCTCGAGGTCGCCGTCGGCCTCCTCGAGCGCGGCTTTGCAGTCCATCATTCCGGCGCCCGACATCTCGCGGAGCTTCTTGATGAGCTCCATCGGGATCTTCGCCACTAACGGGACTCCTCGTCGTCGGCAGTGCGGACGAACTCCTCTTCCGACACAGTCGGCAGGTAATCCTCCTCGTCCTCGAGGTACTCCTCGATCTCCTCATAGCGAGGCGTCTCGAGGAACTCGCGCTCTTCGACCTCGGGCGGGATCTCGCCCCGGGCCTGGGCTTCCTGGCGTCCTTCCTGGCAGGCGTCGGCGATCTTCCCGGTGAGCAGCTTGACGGCGCGGATCGCGTCGTCGTTGCCCGGAATGACATAGGTGATGAGGTCGGGGTCACAGTTGGAGTCCGTGATCGCGACCACCGGGATCTTCAGCCGGTTGGCCTCGGTCACGGCGATGTGCTCTTTGCGTGGGTCGACCACGTAGATCGCGCCGGGCAGCCGCTTCATGTCGGCGATGCCGTCGAAGTGGAACATCAGCCGGTCGAGCTCGTCGGTGAGGCGCTTCGCCTCCTTCTTCGACAGCTGCTCGAACTGGCCTTCCTGCTGCATCTTGCGCAGCTCCTGGAGGCGCTCGATGCGCTTTTTCACGGTGCTGAAGTTGGTGAGCATGCCGCCCATCCAACGCCGGTTGACGAAGTACATCCCGCAGCGAGCCGCTTCGGTCTGAATGGTTTCCTGTGCCTGCTTCTTCGTGCCGACGAAAAGCACCGGTCGCCCGCTGGCGGCCACGCCGCGGACGAAGTCCCACGCGTCGTCGAGCAGACGGACGGTCTTCTGCAGGTCGATGATATGGATGCCGTTTCGGGCCGTGAAGATGTAGGTACGCATCTTGGGGTTCCAGCGGCTGGTCTGGTGGCCGAAATGGACACCCGCCTCCAGCAGCTGCTTCAAGGTCACTTGAGCCACGTTTGATTGCCTCCCTGTTCCACTTCCGCCCGGTTCCGGCCTTCTGATGCAAAGTTTCAGAAGGACAGGGGCTGTGCCCCGGGCGTGCTAACTCAGTCGGTTACGACTGGCTCAGGGAGTATACCCGTCACAACGAGCCGGGAAACCGGCCGGCGCACTGGCCGCTGGCTTCCAGAGGAGTTGCTGTGGCCGTGACCTGGAGGTTGCCGGGCGTCTCGGCCGGGAACTGGATGACAGCATCGCCGGCGAGCAGGTGGTCCTCATCGATCCAGCCGCACGCCGCATGACCCTGGACGGTCGTATACGGCCCGGGTCCGAGCTGGACGATTCGCGTCGTCGGTGTCGATTGGCCCAGGCTGGTGCCGGTCGAGAAAAAGATGCTCTGGCCGGCGGGCGACAGCCCGGTGGTCGAGCCCGCGCCCTGTATCCCAGGCCCTGTGACTGACACCACCTTTCCAGCCCAGTTGTAGAGGGTGGTCACGCCCTGCGGGTCCATGCAGCCCACGCCGCCGGCGGAAGGCCATGTGCTCAAGACGCAGTTCGTCCCGCTGATGGTGGCCACACGCGCTCCGCTGACCGCGTTGGACACGTGCCACTCCCTCGGCTGCAAGCCTGAGGCCTCGGACGTACAGGCGCGAAATACGGCGAGCACCAGCGCTCCCCCATGCCAACCCATAGGCCACAAGGTCGTCCCTCTCTCGTCCTTCGGCACCTGCGTCGTGTAGATGTCCACGTGGTGGCCACCGCCGTGCAGGTCTTCGACGTATAGGCGCTCATCGATCCCCGTCCCGCTCGAAACGTTTTCTGTGAAAACGGCGATCTGCTGATCGTCGGGGCTGACAGAGAAGAAGCTGATGATGTTCGGGCCGCCGGGCACGGATGTCACGTCAGCTGCGCTGCCAGGTGGAACGACCATGCGGATTCTGGTGTCTCCGTCGCGGAAGTACACCTCATCATTGCTGGCGCTCGCCGGTGGCGGCGCGACGAGCCGGTCCTGCTGTCCCGAGCAGGACTGAGTCGATGCGGCGGCGACCGGCACCCCCGCCGCCACGCTGCCGTCCGTCTTGATCAGCTGCAAGGTCCCCGCGGACAGCAAGAGTCCGTAGGCGCCGGTGAGCGGGCCGCCAGTTGGCGAGCTGGGCGAGGCTGTTGAGCTCGGAGAGGCGCTGGCCCTCGGGGAGTGCGATGCGCTTGGCGACGATCCCCCGCACGAAAGCAGCAGGAGGGCGAGCGTCAACAGGCTCGTACGGCTGCGCATGTCGCACCACTGTAAACGCGTGCGTTAAGAGGCGGCTTCGACCTTCTTGACGCCCTTCGGGCCAGGGCATTTCGGGTAGTCCGAGCAGGACTTGAACGTCCCGTACCGGCCGCGGCGCTCGACCAGCGGTTTGCCACAGATTGGGCACGGCTCGTCCAGCACCTTTGGCCCCTCGCGGAGCTTGCCGTCCTTGCCGATGTTGGCCCGGTACTTGCATTCGGGATAGCGCGAGCAGGCGACAAACGGGCCATAGCGACCTGTCCTTTCAACGAGCTGCCCCTCCCCACACTGCGGACACTTCTCGCCGGTGGGCTTCGCCTCGCTCTGGGCCGAGTCGCGCTTGATGTACTTGCACTCGGGATAACCGGAACACCCCGTGAACTCGCCGTAGCGGCCGGTGCGCAGCTGAAGAGGCCTGCCGCAGTCCGGGCACTTTTCGTCGAGCAGCTTCGGCTGCGGTAGCTCGCCGTCGGGGGTCAGCGCGCGCCGGAACTTGCATTTGGGATAGCGCGAGCAGCCCATGAAGGGTCCGTAACGGCTGGCTTTGCGCACCAGGTGTCCCTCGTGGCACAGCGGGCAAACCTCATCGGTGTCGGCAGGCGTCGCCTCTTCTGCGGCCGTGAGCATCTGCTGCAGGGGGCCGTAGAAGTCGCTGACGACCGGCACCCATTCCTGGCTGCCGTTTTCGACCTCGTCGAGGCGCTTTTCCAGCGTCGCGGTGTAGTCATCGTCTGAGATGACCTTGAAATGCTCGACCATGATCGTGTTCACCGCCTCGCCGATCGGGCTCGGGTAAAGGCGCCGATCTTTGATCTCCACGTACCCGTGGTCCTTCGTGATCGTCTCGACGATGGGCGCGTAGGTGGACGGGCGGCCGATCCCGCGCTGCTCCAGCTCTTTGATCAGGGTCGCCTCCGAGTAGCGCGGCGGTGGCTGGCTGAAATGCTGCTCGGGCTTGACGGAGTGGTACTCGAGGTTCTCGCCCTCCGCGAGCTCAGGCAGCTCCGTCTCACCGTTCTCGTCGCGCTCCCACACCTTGTAGAAGCCGTCGAACGTCAGGACTGAGCCGTTGGCCCTGAAGATGTACTCGCCGCCCTCGATCTCGACCTGCGTCTGGTCGTACACGGCCGCCGCCATCCGGCTGGCGACGAACCGCCGCCAGATGAGCTCATAGAGCTTGAACTGGTCCGCGCTCAAGTGCCGGCGAATTGACTCAGGCGTGCGGTTGACGTCGGTCGGCCGGATGGCCTCGTGCGCATCCTGCGCGCCGGGACTGGCCTTTGCGGCCCGCGGCCCGCTGCCGATGTACTTCTCGCCGAAGCTCTCCTTGATCAAGCCCTTCACCTTCGCCTCGGCTTCGGCTGAGATGCGCGTCGAGTCGGTACGCATGTAGGTGATCAAACCGGTCGAGCCCTCGTCGAGGTCGACACCTTCGTAGAGCTGCTGCGCGATACGCATCGTGTTGCGCGGCCGGAACCTTAGGCGGCTCGACGCGTCCTGCTGAAGGGTGGAGGTGATGTAGGGCGCGTTCGAGCTCTTGGTCCGGCGCTTCTTCTCGACGCCGATGACTTTGTAGGAGGCGCCTTCGAGCGCGCGGACGATCGCGTCGGCCTCCGCCTGTGTCTTGACCTCGAGCTTGGCTTCTGCGTCGGTGCTGCCGGCAGCGTTTCGAGGGCGGTTTAGCCGGGCGAGGAACCGGCGCTCGTCGGCTAGCTTGGACAGCTCGATGTCAACCGTCCACGACTCGACCGGTACGAACTTGCGGATCTCCTCCTCGCGGTCGACCACCAGCCGCAGCGCGACTGACGACACACGCCCGGCCCCGATGCCCTTCTGCACCTTGGCCCACAGGA
>DATHDR010000253.1:0-5418 GCA_035318965.1 Verrucomicrobiia bacterium
GAACCGGTTTCCGACCACCAGGTCACAGCCGTCGTGCAGCCTGGCGATCAACGGCGCGATGGCGGTGAAGTCGTAGCTGTCGTCGGCGTCGCCCATGATCACGAACTCGCCGCGCGCGGCTTCGATCCCACCGATCAGCGCGCTGCCGTAGCCCTTCCTGGCGACCGGGATCAGGCGTGCGCCGAGCTCCTTGGCGATTGCCTGGGAGCCGTCGGTGCTGCCGTTGTCGGCGACGATGATTTCGGCCGACAGGCCATCTTTCTCAATCGCCGACTGAGCTTTCTGGATGCAGGCGGCCAGCGTCTCGGCCTCGTTCAGGCACGGCATCACGATCGAGACTTCGACCGGGGACGTTGAGGGGCTGGCCAGGCGTTTAAGAGTTCGCTGCGCGACGCTCATCGCGCAGAAGCCTAACGCTGGGGACAGGATCTAGCTTGCAGAAAAGAGATCCCAAGTGGAGTCTCAGGCCGGATTTACTCCGGCCGTCACCCAAGCACGCCACTCTCAATGCGCCACCCTGCGTGGCGGACGTCTGTCCTCCCCCGCGAAAACAAATGACCCCGACGGATCGCCTCTTGAGAACTGGTACCGGCCTTGCGGCCAATTCCTGCTCTCTCGAACGTTTCCCTCGGGGCCGTCGCAAAGAGTAGAGGCGGCAGGAGTTGGAGCGCAAGTACGAAAGTCAGTTCGCCGCCAACCTATGACTAGTAGCCATGCAAATTGAGGGGCTGGACCTGTCAAAACTGATGGCCGTGCGACACTGCGGAGATGCCGATGAATCTTGATGACGCGAACCAGGTCATCGCGCGCGCGCATGCAAAGGCGACGGAGCTCGGCATTCGGGTCACTGTCGCGATCGTCGACGAAGGCGGGCTGCTGATCGCGCTCGCGCGGATGGACGGCGCAACTCCGCTGTCGCCGCAGATTGCGGAGGCCAAAGCCGTGGGCGCGGCGATGCTGAACCGCGATGGCGCAGGCCTGGCTGAGCTCGCCAAGGACCGGCCGGGATTCTTCAACGTCGCCGACCGGATGGTCCGCGTCCCGATCGTCCCGGGCCTGGGCTCGGTCTTGATCATGCGCGACGGAAAGGTGCTGGGAGCCGTGGGCGTCAGCGGCGGGCGCCCGGAGCAGGACCTCCAATGCGCCGAAGCCGGCCTCAGCTCAGTCTGATGGTGCGAAGAGGCTCGTAGACCGAGCCCGCTCGGCCGAGGTGGCTCCGGTAGAGCACCAGCTCATCGGCCCGCCACGGTGGAAGCTCCGGCGCCGGCGGCAGAAGCGGGAGAGCAGCGCCTTCACGCGGGCGAGCGCGGGCGAGCGTGAGGTGTGGCTGGAAAGTCCTGGCCTCCGGCGCCAACCCTGCTCGCGTGCACTCGACCTCCACCTGAGCCGCCAGCTCGCGGGCCGCGTCGGCGCCGGAGCGGACCTGCAGCCACACCACTCGCACCAGCCTGCCGCGTTTGAACGTGCCAGCGCCGGCGAGCGCCAGCTCGAACCCGGCCGGCGGGTGCGAGCTCAAGCGGTCTGCGATTTGGTCCACAACCGAGCGCTCGACGCTGCCGATGAAACGGACGGTCAGGTGCAGATTCGAAGCCGGCGTCCAACGAAACTCCGGCGCCGCCGCCGCACAGGCGGCGAGGTATGTTTCGAGTGCCACGCGGTGGGCCTCGGGCACGGGCAGCCCGAAGAACGCCCGGACGCTCAGCGCCTGTTGGTGGCTTTCTTCCAGTGAGTCGGCGCCCATGAGCTCGGGGCCGTCGGCCGCCACCCGTAATGGGTGCTGACCGAGTCGATGCCGTCGGCGACGTTCGGCAGCTGGATCATGTTGACCTCGTCAGGCGTGATGGGAGGGTTGCTGAAGAGCACTTCCATCGCAGCCGCCGCGGGGACCAGAAGCGGGACGGGCAGCTTGAGCTTGGGCTTCTTGATCCCCCGAGCCTGGAGGTACCAATCGAAAATCGTCTCGTAGGTGACGACCTCCGGACCGCCGAGCTCGACGATCTTGCCGAGCAGCTCCGGCCGCGCGATCGTCTCGACGACGCAGCGCGAGGCGTCCTCGCGAAGGATCGGCTGCATCGACGCCTGGCCGCTGCCGGGAATGACGACAAAAGGGCCCAAGGTCGCGCGGTCGAACGCATCGAGGATTCCGCCCTCCTCGGCAAGGACGAATGCGAAGCGAAGAATCGTGCCGGCCACACCCGACTTCGCCAGCTCCTGCTCCCCCATCCAGCGCGACGTGAAGTACTTGTGGTGGGAGTCGAGCCGGGCGCCGATTGCGCTGACCAGGACCACCGACCTGACGCCGGCCGCTTTGGCCACCTCGGCCATGATCCGCGGGCCGTCGACGTTGACCTCCAGGAAGGACTGAGGCCGGTTCCGGCGCACCGCGACCAGGCTGATGATGTGCTCGGTTCCCTGAGCGGCTTGAGTCATGGCCGCGGGGTTCAATGCATCTCCCACCATCACCTGTGCGCCGCGAACCTTGAAGGCTGCGGCTTTCATGGGGTCGCGGACGAGCACCCTCAGCTGGTGCCCGTCGTCAATGAGCTTGTGCGCGACTCCACGTCCAAAGAAGCCTGTCGAGCCGAGCAAAAGGATCCTGGCCACGGTCAGATCCTAACGGAGGGCATACTGGAAACCAGTGTTCGGCCAGGCGGCGGGAGGGTTCGGTCTTGGGCTTCTTGCCTTTTTGATCGGCGTGGCCGGCGTCGCGGCTGCGATGCGCACCCGGCGCCGGCGGGCGAGGTCTCCGGAGATGTACGGAGCCACCGGCGGGATTGCTTACACAGTGGTCCAGGTCGGCTGCGCAGGCCTGTTATTGCTAGGCGGGGTCCTGCTGATGACCCTGTCAATCATTTTCCGCCGGTAATTTTCTTCACCTCCCGCCTTGAGGGGAGGTCGGCCCCGCTCGCAGAGTGCGGCCGGGTGGGGCGCTCCTTCGGCAATGCCTAGATCACATTTCTCTCTTTCACGAGAGAGCCCTTCGCAAATCGCGTGAAAGCAAATGGGCTGATGTCGATCTCGGACTCGTGGTCCAGCAGCAGCTGAGTCAGCAGCAGGGCCGCCGCCGGCGCCTGCATGAACCCATGGCCGCTGAACCCCGCCGCACACCAGAACCCTTCGAGCTCCGGCACCGGTCCGAGGATCGCCTGGTGGTCAGGGGTCGACTCATACAGGCCGGCCCAGGCCGTCTTGACCCCGGCGCCGGCCAGAACCGGAGCCCGGCGCGAAGCCTCCTCGAACATCTTCTCCAGGAAAGCCCAGTTGACGTCGGTCACATATCCCGGCGGCTCCTCCCGATCGCTCATGCCCATCAGCACCCCGTCACCTTCCGGGTGGAAGTAGAACGAGGTCCGGAAGTCAACCGTCATCGGGTTCGTGCGCGGCACGGCGGGAAACGTGCCCGTGACCGCGATGTGACGGCGGTACGGCAGGACCGGGATCTCGAGCCCAGCCATGCGCCCGATCGAGGCGGACCATGCGCCGGCGCAGTTCATGAACATGCGAGTCGCGACGTCGCCGCCGGAAGTACGCACCCCCTGCACCCGACCCGAGGCGACGTCGATGCCGATCACCTTCACGCCTTCTTTCAGCCGGGCGCCGCACCGCCTGGCGGCCGCGGCATAGCCTGAGGTGACGTCGGCGGGGCTTGCGATGCCGTCGCTCGGGCAGAACGTGCAGCCGAGGACGTCGTCGATGTTGAGCACTGGCACCATGCGCGAAGCTTCGGCCGGGTCGACCCATCGCGCCTCGGTTAGACCGAGGCGGTGCCACATGTCCATGTTGTGCCGGAAGTCCTCGACCTGCTGGGGCAGCGTGAGCACGAACAGGTAGCCGATCTGGCGAAAGTCCGCAGGATGACCGGTTTCCTCTTCGAACCCTCGCAGCAGCTTCACCGCCAGGCGCTGCAGCCGGACGTTGGCCTCCATGGAAAACTGCTGGCGCACACCGCCCGCGCATTTCCCGGTGGATTGTGAGCCGAGCGTCTCGCGCTCGAGCAGCAGGACGTCGATGTCGCGCCTGGCCAGCTGATATGCAAGCGCGCAGCCCATGATCCCCCCGCCGGCGATGACTACATCAGCGCTTTCCATAGCCCTTTGAGAGTGGCTGGGCGGAGGGCCGGGCGTTCCACGACATGCCCCACACCTCGAAGATCATCTTGAGCGCGGCGAAGGTGGTGATGTCTCCGCTGTCAAACGGCGGCGACACCTCGACGACGTCGAAACCGACGAGCGTGGCGCCCTCGGTGGCCGTCCTGACAAGGTCCAGCGCCTGCCTCGTCGAAAGGCCACCCGCGGACGGGATCTCGGTCCCGGGCGCAAAGGCCGGGTCCAGGACGTCGATGTCAAACGAAACATGGACTTTCTGACCGGCGAGGCGGGCGCCGATCATTTTCGCCGAGCCCGCCAGGTCGCGAGCCAGCTCCTGCGCGGACACCAACAACATGCCGTTCGCGGCGATGAACTCGAGCTCCTCGGGGTCGTAGTCGCGACCTCCCGCGATGATGACGCGGGCTGGATCAAGACCAGACATGTCCAGTGCGCGCCGCAGAGCACAGCCGCACGTCCACCGGCCGCCGCGCGAGAACTCGCACAGGTCGGGATGCGCGTCGACCCAAAGCACAGCGACATCTGGGTGGCGCTTGACCTGCGCGGAAAGCGTGGAGATGACAGTGCAGTGGTCGCCGCCAAGCACTGTGAGCAGAGCGTTCTGCGGCACGCGCGCCAGCTGCTCGGCCACCTTCGACCAGCCGGTCTCGATATCCGGTCCGGCGTCGAGGTCTCCCAGGTCGGCGACCTGCAGCCCGGTGAGGAGCCGCCCGTCCTCGGTCACAGGCGGCATCGCCGCGGAGAGGCTGCGAATGCGCTGGGGCGCGAGCGCCGCGCCCTTGCGATAGACGGCCGAGCCGTCGTAAGGGATTCCGGCGACGACCACGTCCGCGGATTCCGGCGACCCGCCGGCCAGACCGCCCCATGGCCGCAGCCCATCAAGATTCATCGCGCTCGTCGCTCCGGCACCTTGAGGATGCTAAGCGACCCGATCACAAACCAGACGACGAACACGCTGAACACCACCACGAATCCGCCGGGCAGGCCGAGGATCCGGGGCCCGGCATTGAACGGATCGAGGAGCAGACCGCCGGCGAAGACTGCGATGATGCCGGCCCCCGCGGTGGCGATGTTGGAAAAGCCCATATAGAGGCCTCCCTGGTGCCCCGGGATGATGTCCTGGATGAAAGCCCAGTCCACCGAGAGGAAAATTCCCAATCCGGCGCCGATGACCAGGCCGATCAGCGTGGCTTGAACCGCGAGGTCCGGCACCCTCAAAAGATGTGCGAGCGGATCCAGCACGCTTGAGGGAACCCATTGGTAGTGGCTGAAGACGAGGACCAGCGTCCCGGCCGCCCCCAGCAATCCGGAG
>DATHDR010000254.1:0-5263 GCA_035318965.1 Verrucomicrobiia bacterium
TGAGGACCTAGCCGGCGAGGATTCGGTGCCGGTTCTGGCTCCCGATCTTGTAGGTGCCGGGCGAGGCGACGACCGTGAGCTCGACCGAGTAGTCGCCGTAGCTGGAGTCGACCTTTGCGGTCTTGCCGCTCGTGCAGGCGCTTGGGATCGCGACCTGCACGGACGTCGACCTGCCTGCTCCTACCGTCTCGGGCGAGAACTTCACTGCCGTGGCCTCGTACTTGTCTCCGAGCTTCTGGAGCCAGATGCCATGGGTCGCGGCCAGCGTCATCTGGGCCGCCACCGACTTGATCGTCACGGTGCTGGACGTACCGTTGCGCACCTCGAGAGTCGCGTGGAGGTTATAGGGGGCGTCGTTCGTAGTGGAGGGGCAGGCGTAGGGGGAGTCGACCGACGCGCTGTTCAGCGTGAAGGCCGCCGGCGCTCCGTTCGAACAGCCGGCTGCGACAGCAGCCAGCAGAAGCAACAAGCCGAACCGGGCCGCTCGCGAGACTTCCTTCATCTATCTATATAAGCTGGCGGCAGCATGGGCCATCTAGACAGCCAGCGCTCGCTTCCAACCTTAGGTACAGACAAGCCTGGGTTCAGCCCCACGGCGAAGAAGCTTAGGCTGGCGGCCGGCCAGAGGGTCGCGATCCTGAACGCACCGGCGGGTTACCTCGAGCTGCTGAGCCCCGGCCCTGCAGACATCCGTAACGAAGTTCAGCCGTCGCAGACTTACGACGTCGTGCAGCTCTTCGTGAGCAGCGTCGAGGAGCTTCGCCGCCTGGGCCCGGCAGCGATTGGAGCGGTCAAACCGAACGGCCTGCTCTGGATCACCTATCCAAAAGGCGGGCAAACCAGCGGCGTCACCGACCTGCCTGCCACGCCTTGGTGGACCCAGCGCGACGTCCTGGGTGAGATCACGTCGGTGACCGGCTACAAGCCGGTGGCGTTCGTGGCGATCGACGACAACTACACGGCGCTTCGATTCAAGCGAGCGTAGCCCAGCGATAATCCGTCGCGGTGTCCACGAATCCTGAAGCGGGTCCCCGTTCTCACGGGAGCTTTTCGCAGCGCGTGGCGGTCGTCGTGGGAGGAGGCAGCGGCATCGGGCGCGCCGCCGCGAAGGGCCTCGCCCGCCAGGGCGCCAACATCGTGGTCGCCGACTTCGACGTGCCGCGCATGGAGCGGACGGTGGAAGAGGTGTTGAGTCTTGGCACTGCGGAGGCGGCGATCGCCCTTTCCACCGATGTGCGGAGTGACGCATCGGTGCGCTCGCTGGCTCGCGACGCGGTGAAGTCCATGGGCAGGGTCGACGTCGTGATCAACGCGGCGGGAGTCCTGCTTCAGGGCCTGGTGGAGAAGATCTCTGGCGACGACTGGACGTGGATGCTGGAGACAAATCTCGTCGGCGCGGTACGCACGTCGACGGCATTCGTTCCGCACATGACCGCGCGAGGCTCAGGTCACATCGTGAACGTGGTGTCGTATGGCGGATTGCAGCCCGGTGACCCGACGACGATTCCCTACGACACGGGCCATGCGGCGCTCGCGGTATTCACGGAGGGATTGGCCCGCCAGCTCCAGGCCACCGGCGTCTCCGTCTCGATCTTCTGCCCAGGGGCGAAAGGTCCGCGCATCGGGCAGAACACGAGGTCACGCGGGATCGGTCGCATCTTCAGCAGCCCCGACAAAGGCCAGGACATGTCCCTCCAGCTCGAACACCAGGCGTCGGCCCTGATCGAGGGACTGCACCATCCGCGCTTTTTGATCCTCGGCGACCCTTCCGAGGCGCCGATGTTCAAAGGCCGATGGGACCATCTCGACGCCACGGCGGTGGGTCGGTGAACGCAGCGCCTGACCTCCTCTCGAGCATCGGGATCTGCGTCGGCGCGGCCGCTCTCCTCGCGCTGATCGGCTGGCGCCTCCGCCAGCCGTTGATCCTTGCTTACCTCGTGACGGGCGTCCTGATCGGACCGAACAAGCCACTCGGCCTCAACCTCGTGCACGACCAGGCCAGCATCGCGACGGTCGCGGAGATCGGCCTCATTCTTCTGCTGTTCATCATCGGGCTGGAGATCGACCTCAAGAAGCTGGCCTCGGCTGGACCGGCGGTGCTGCTGACCGGGGCGCTTCAGGTCCCGATCTGCTTTGCTCTCGGGCTCGGCTTCTTCTACCTGCTCGGCGAGCGCGTAACGCAGGGCAACTACGCGCTGATCTACCTGGCGGCGTGCATGAGCCTGTCCAGCACTCTCGTCGTGGTCAAGCTGCTTTACGACAAGTTCGAGCTGGACACGCTCCCGGGCCGCATCACGCTCGGGGTCCTCGTCATCCAGGACCTCTGGGCGGTCGCCATGATCGCCGTGCAGCCGAACATCGAGAGCCCCAACATGCTGCCGCTGGCCTTCTCGCTGTGGAAGGGTGCGCTGCTGGTCGTCGGCGGGCTTGCGCTCTCCAAATACGTCCTGCCCTACCTGTTTCGTGCCGTGGCGAAGGTCCCAGAGCTCGTCTTGGTCAGCGCGCTGGCGTGGTGCTTCTTCCTCGCGGGAGTGGCCAGCTACATCGGGCTTTCGAAGGAGATGGGCGCGCTGATCGCCGGAATCAGCCTCTCCACCTTTCCTTACAACCTGGACGTGATGGCGAAGGCCGTGAGCATCAGGGACTTCTTCGTCACGCTGTTCTTCGTTGCCTTGGGCATGCAGATCCCTCTGCCCAGCGCGCACGTCGTGGTCATCGCGCTCGCTGCGTCAGCATTTGTGATTGTCAGCAGGCTTTGCGTCGTCCCCATTCTTTACGCGCTCCGCCTCGGGCTCCGGACCAGCCTGCTGCCCGCGATCAACCTGGCGCAGGTAAGCGAGTTCTCGATCGTGATCGCCTCGCTCGGTCTCGCGCGCCAGCCTCCCCAGATCTCGGCCGATGTGCTGACCATCGTCATCATCACGTTCGCCCTGACGTCGGTCGCCTCGACCTACATGATCAACTCGAGCCACCGCGTTCAGCGGTTTCTCACCCAGGTGCTCAGAGTGTTCCGCATCAAAGACCTCGACTCCGCGGAGAGCGAAGGAGAGCGCTCGGAGTCACGACCCGAGACGTTTGTCTTCCTTGGCTTCTTCCGTGACGCCAGCTCCATCCTCCACGAGTTTGAGCATGACGGCGAGCCGCTGGAGGTCAAGGAGTTCCT
This sequence comes from Verrucomicrobiia bacterium, assembly GCA_035318965.1. Taxonomy (GTDB): domain Bacteria; phylum Chloroflexota; class Dormibacteria; order Dormibacterales; family Dormibacteraceae; genus Palsa-870. The sequence continues at coordinate 3,164 of DATHDR010000254.1, forward strand.
CAACAAGATCCTGGTCGTCGACTTCAACCCAACCGTCATGCGCGAGCTGCGTCAGCGAGGGATCAGCTGCGTCTATGGAGACGTGGCCCATGCCGACACGCTGCGGCACGTCGGGATCCAGGACGCCGAGCTGGTCGTTTCGAGCATCACCGACGACATCCTGCGCGGCACGAGCAACCTCCGGATGCTGCGCAACATTCGCGCGACGTGTCCGAAAGCGAAGGTCATGCTGACCACAGAGCACATACCCCAGGCGCTGCAGTTCTATGAGCTGGGTGCAGATTTTGTCTATCTCCCGAGGCTGCATTCGGCGCCGGAGATCGCTCGCATCCTGAAGGCCGGGCTGCGGGAAGGATTCGATGAGGCGCGCCGCGCGGAGATCGAGCGACTGTCCGCCAGAAAAGAGGTACTCGCCTGACGCGAATTCTCGCGGTCGCCGACGAGGTCGACGAATCGCTGTATGGGGATAGGCTTCCGGCGCTCGCGCCCGACTTCGTGGTGTCGTGCGGAGACCTCCCTTTCGACTATCTCGAATACCTGGTCAGCCGCGCCAACGTCCCCCTGCTGTACGTGCCGGGCAACCACGACCCGAACGTGAAGCCGGCGGACACCACCTGGGTGCCTCTGCAGCCCGAGGTCCCGGTCCCGGGGCCACCGGGGTGCGACAACGTGGACGGTCGCGTGGTCGAAGTCAACGGTCTGCGCATCGCGGGTCTCGGCGGCAGCCTCCGCTACAAAGAAGGTCCCAACCAGTACTCACAGGCCCAGATGCTGCGGCGCGCGCTCAGCCTTGAGCTCTGGCTTCGCCTCAAACGTGTGCGCGACGCCCGCAAGCTCGACGTGCTGGTCACGCATGCGCCGCCATTTGGCGTGACCGAGGCGAAGGATGCGGCTCACGAGGGGTTCAAAGCCTTCAACCGGATGGTCAAGGAATTCCATCCGCTGCTGCTGGTCCATGGGCACGTTCACCCTTACGGGCGGGCGCAACCGGAACTGCAGCTCGACGGCACACGGATCGTCAACGCCGTGCCGTCTCGACTGATTGAGATCTAGAGTTGGAGTAAGACGCCGGCGCCTTCGGCTTTCGCCCTGTCGTACACCAACCTCGCCGCTGCGGCGTCTTCGACGGCGTGCCCGGTTGACTTGTAGATGGTGATCTCGTCGCGGGACGTGCGACCGGGCTTGGTGCCGGCCAGGACCTCGCCCAACTCGGTCAGGCTGCTCGCGTCCAGACCCTGAAGCTCCGCAGCACCCGAAGGCGGAGGATTGGTGGCGGCGCCGCGCCACTCCACGAACACGCGACCGGCGGCGATCGTTTCCGCGTCGAGCTCCGGTCCCCACGTTCCACCGACCGAGCTCACGTGAGCGCCAGGCTTGAGCCACTCGCGCCGGAGAATCGGCTCGCGAGCATCGGTGCAGCAGGCGACGACGTCGGCGCCTCGAGCCGCGGCTTCGAAACTCTGCGCCACCACTGCACGCGGGTAGCGCGCAGCCAGCGCCTTCGCATGGTCCGGGTCGCGTGAGGCCACGCGGATCTCCTTGAAATCGCGGACCCTCGGAAAGGTCTCGAGGTGCGAACCGCCCTGCACGCCCGCGCCGAGGATCGCCAGCACGGAAGCATCGTCACGAGCGAGCGCGCGCGCCGCGACCGCTGCAGTGCCGCCGGTCCTGATCGCGGTGATGTACGTGCCGTCCATCACCGCCAGCGGAGAACCGGTGTCCTCGTCGAACACCAGGATCAAGCCCTGGTGCGAGGGCAGCCCGTGGTCATGGTTGGCGGGGAAGACTGACACGAGCTTCACCTCGAGGGCGATGCCCGGCACGTAGCCAGGCATGGCGCCAAGGATCCCGCGGTCGCCCACGCGGGCGCCCGCCCGGGGTGGGACCGACGCGATCCCCGAGGAGAACACGATCAGGGCCTTGCCGAGCGCGTCGAGCATCGAGTCCACGTCGAGCAACCGCTCGGCGTCGGCGCGGCTGAGGTAAAGAAGCTCGCCCACCCCACCGGATCATAGCCTCCGGGATTTCAATGACCGCCGACCATCAATTTCCAGGATGGCGGTCGGGGGCGGCGACGGTTAGCCTCGGACCGGATGACCG
>DATHDR010000255.1:0-3266 GCA_035318965.1 Verrucomicrobiia bacterium
CATCCTCGGCCAGCAGATCGCCGGCCCTGAGGCGCTCGAGATTCTGCATCCGCGATTGCGCCCGCGGACCGAGCCGGCTCAGCACGGCGGCGACCACCGCCTCCACCACTGCCGTCGCGCCGACGAGGGAATCAAAAGGCCCCACCGTGTCGACGCTGCTCACCAATACCTGCCGGGCGTACGCCGAGGCGGGCGACAGCCATGGATCGGTGAACAGGATGACGTGGCAGCCGCGCGTGGAAGCCACGCGAGCACTCTCGATGGTGTCCGCCTGGTACCGCCGGAAGTCGAACACCACCAGCACGTCAGCCTTTCTCATGTCGATCAGCCGCTGCGCCGGGCTGCTGCGCTCCGCGTCGACCAATCCTATGCCGGGGCGCAGGAGGTGGAGCTGTGCCGCGAGGTATCGCGCCAGCGGCGCGCTGACCCTTCCGCCAAGCACCAGAACGGCGCGCCGCACGTCGGCCAGGAGCTCCACCGCCTCGTTGGCGTCGCGGTGCGAAAGGACGTCGAGTGTTGCCTTGAGGTTGTGAGAGGCAACCTCCAGCGCATCGGTCAAGACGGAATCGGCGCCCCGGGGCGGCCGTTCGTCGCGGTAGCGCGCCAGAGGAGAGCTCAGCCGAGCCTGGACTTCATGCCGCAGGCTCTCCTGGAACTCGGGATAGCCGCGAAAGCCAAGCTTGGTGATGAAGCGTGTGACGCTCGGTGGGCTGACGCCTGCGCGCTCAGCGAACCTGGCCACGCTCTCGAGGCCGGCGATCGGGTAGGAGGCGAGCAGGACTCGAGCCAGCTTGCGTTCCGCCGGGCTCAGGGAATCGAGACGCTGGCGGACCAGCTCCCCGACCCCCTTGTCTGTTATGGACATTACATTTTGTCGGGGCTGGCGCTCATTTGGTACGTTCTTGACAAACCACCCTGGCTCGCACGTAATCTTGTCTCATAACCATGACCAACGAAGGCCGTCCCCGGATCGGAATCACCACCAGCCCGCGACGGGGCGACGACTACTACGGCACCTACCGGCGCGCGGTGGAGGTCGTGGGCGGTGAGGCGGTGGATCTGCCGCCCGGGACCTCTTCACTTCCCGAGGTCGACGGTCTTCTGCTGCCGGGCGGCTGGGATGTCGACCCGGCCCTCTACGGAGAGAAACCTGACCCCAAGACCGGGCCGGTCGACAGGGAGCTCGATGACAGGGAGCTCAGGCTTTTCGCGCAGGCCCGAGATCGAGGTGTGCCCGTGATGGGCATCTGCCGCGGCCAGCAGGTCATCAACGTGGCGATGGGCGGATCCCTGCTGCAGCACCTCGAAGGCCACGAAGTCAGGTCGTTTGGCCGCAGCCATCTGGCGCACACCATCGACGTCGACCCGGGCTCAGAGCTGGGTCGCGCCGCCGGCGATCACAAGATCCGCGTCAACAGCCTCCATCACCAGGCGATAGGCAAGCTTGCCCCCGGGCTCGTTCCAACAGCCCGAGACGACGATGGCACGGTTGAGGCGATTGAAACGTCCGACGGCCTGATCGTCGCGGTGCAATGCCACCCCGAAGAGCTGTCCTCCGACCTTCCGTGGGCGCGCAACCTTTTCGAGCGTTTTGTAGAACGGGCGCGGCGAGCTCAGACGCTCCGCTCGTAGCGCTCCCGTTCCCAATCGGTGACGGTTTCCTGCCAGGCTTTGAGCTCCCACTTGCGCGAGGTTGCGTAGTAGTCGCTGAAACTGTCGCCGAGCGCGCGCCGCAGCACGGCGTCCTCCTCGAATGCGCGAAGCGACGCCTCAATTGACGCGGGCAGGGGCGCGAGGTTGGATCGCGAGTAAGCATCGCCCTCGACAGGTTCTGGCGGAGTGGCGCGCCGCCGCAATCCGTCAGCGGCCGAGACGGTTATCGCTGCCAGCGCCAGGTATGGGTTGGCGTCTGCGCCCGGCCGGCGGCACTCGAAACGGCAGAGCTCGGGCCGGTCGGAACGAATGGCGCGCACCGCGCAGGAGCGGTTATCGACCCCCCAGCTGACATTGGTCGGTGCAAACCAGCCCGGGACAAGGCGCTTGTACGAGTTAATCGTCGGGTTCAAAAGCAACGAGGCGGCCGGCAGGTGTTCCAGGACGCCGGCGATCGCGGAGCTCATCACGTCGCCGGCGCCCGCGAACGCGTTGGAGCCGTCACGCCAGCACGAGAGATGCACGTGCCCGCTCGACCCCTCTTCGCCGGCCGCCGTCTTCGCCAGGAAGCTGGCGCTCATACCCATCGAGCGGGCAAGCTCCTTGACCGCGAACTTTGTGTAGACCGCGTCGTCGGCTGCCTGCAGCCCCGGGCGCGCCGCCAGATTGAGCTCAATCAACCCCGGGGCGGCCTCAGTGTGCACGGCCGTCAGCTCGACGCCCAGGTCTTCCAGCGAAGGACGCAGCGCGGTGACAAAAGAGTCGAGCGCAGCGACCTCGCCGGCGCTGTAGCTGATCCCGCTGGTGACAAGGCGGCCCTCCGCATCACGGAGCCGCACCTCGTACTCGATCGCCGCCGTAACTTCATACCCGATCTCCAGCATCGCGGCAAGAGCGCCGCGTAGGACTTCTCGAGAGGCGAGGTCGCAGCGACTGCCGTCGGGCCAGCTGGGCGTACCGAGGCATACCCTCCAGCCTGGTCGCCAGCGCATGTCGTGAAGCGTCGACGGATCGGGATGTACCAGCAGGTCGGCCGCGCCTGAGCGGATGCCGAACTTCTCGTAGTTCGCGATCGGTGTATCCACGGGGTCGAGCGCAAGCAGCAGATCGGTCATCACCGTGCCATGGCGAAGCGCAGCCTCGAACGCGTCGGGACGCAGGGCTTTGCCGCGCAGCGTGCCGTTGACGTCTGGAATCACGAGCAGCACGAACTCGACGTGCTCGCTCGCCCGCAACTCGACCGCGGATGGGGCGGTGTCGAGCTCGCGCGCGGGCGCGCCAGTCCGACTCACTTCGTGACCAGAGACCGGGACACGTCGGCCAGGGCTTCCGAGAAACGCCGCACCATCAGGTCGAGCTCCTCGTCTGTGCTCGTGAAGGCCGGCGCGAGCAGAACCTCGTCGCCGGCGTACCCGTCACGGGTCGAGTGCGTCGTCGCGACAAGCAGCCCGTGCTCAAGGGCCACGTCTTCCACGCGTTCGTCCGCGTGCACGTCATCCGGTAGATCGACGAGGTCGACCCCCAGCAGGAAACCGCGACCGCGGACCTCCGCCACGAGCGGGTTGCCTTCGAGCGCCGACTTCAAGCCCGCCAGCAGGCGGGGGCCGCCCTGG
>DATHDR010000256.1:0-7506 GCA_035318965.1 Verrucomicrobiia bacterium
TTCAGTCAACGTGCCTGTGGCCCAGGTCAACGTGAACGTCCAGGGCGTTCGCGAAGAGAAGTCATAAGCCGTGGCCTCACAACACCTCACAGGGGTTGACGGGCCCCTCTTCAAGCGCGCCCTGCTCGGGAGCTTGAGCTGGCTCTCGGCCAACCACGAAGAGGTGAACCGCCTCAACGTCTTCCCGGTCCCCGACGGAGATACAGGCACGAACATGCTGCTGACGCTTCAGTCGGCGGTCGAAGACATCAAGGAGAGCGACGCCGCCGAGGTGAGCAAGATCGCCAAGCTGGCCTCGCATGGCAGCCTGATGGGCGCGCGCGGCAACTCTGGCGTCATCCTCTCCCAGATCTTTCGCGGCTTCGCCCGTGCCGTCGAGGGCAAGAGCTCGCTCACGCCGGCGGAGCTCGCGGCAGCCTTTGAGGAAGCCGCCAACGCCGCCTATCGAGCGGTCAACAAGCCAACCGAAGGCACGATCCTCACGGTCGCCCGTGAGGCGGGACGCGCGGCGGCCGCGGCGGCCGCCAGCCCGGGAGCGACAGTCCCACGCGTCATCGCTGCCGCAGCGGATGGCGCGAGGGCCGCTGTCCTGAAGACACCCAGCCAGCTCCAGATCCTCCGCGATGCCGGGGTGGTCGACGCCGGCGGGTTCGGCCTCCAGGTCATCCTCGAGGGCATGCTCAAGACCATCGAGGAGTCCGAATCGTCGAATGGCGCGCTGGTGACGTCACGGCCCGTGGCGGCGGTGGCTTCGCAGGTGGCCGTCTCGCTCCCCGAGGAAGGATGGGGCTACTGCACCGAATTCCTGATCGAAGGCTCCGACCTCGACCTGGACGTGATCAAGAACCAGATCGAAGCTTTGGGCAACTCGGTTCTCGTGGTCGGAGAGCCCGAGCTCGTGAAAGTCCACGTTCACACCGACGACCCGACCCGCGTCATCACGCTGGCCGGTCGGTACGGGAAGCTGTTGAAGCTGAACGTCGGAGACATGTCGACTCAGCACCGGCGAATCCTGGAAGACGAGAGCCAAGCCGCGAGAGCGCCGCGACCAAACGGAGTCGGACTGGTGGCTGTCGTCGCGGGCCGCGGCCTGGTCGACATCTTCCGCGGGCTGGGTGTGGACGCGATCGTCGAGGGCGGACAGACCATGAATCCCAGCACCCAGGACATGCTGACCGCGATCGAGTCTGTGCCCTACGACGAGGTCATCCTTCTGCCGAACAATAAGAACGTCATCCTCGCGGCCAAGCAGGTGCTCGGGCTCACGAAGAAGAAGGTGCACGTCATCGAGACGCACAGCGTTCCTCAGGGAGTTGCCGCCGTCGTCGCTTTTCGCCCCGACCGGCCGGGCGCTGAAAACCTGGCGGCGATGAAGGCAGAGGCGGATCGCGTACACACGATCGAGGTGACGCATGCGGTTCGCGACTCGCGATCCAATGGGCTGAAGGTGAAGAAGGGAGACGTCATCGGACTGATCAATGACAAGCTCGAGGCCGCCGGAAGCGACTACGGCGAGGTCGTCAACAAGGCCCTGGGGAAGCTCGCCGGTGACTTTGAGCTGATCACCGTCTACCGCGGCAAGGACGCGAGCGATGACGAGCTGGCGCAGCTGGAATCCGAGATCCGGTCCAAGTATCCCGGCCTCGAGGTCGAGGTCCAGCAGGGCGGGCAGCAGCACTATCCGTTCATCCTCTCGGTCGAATAGACCCGCAGCTTGACCAGGACTTTTGCGGTCGTCACGGACTCGACCGCCGACCTGCCTGACGAATGGCGCGAGCGCTACGACATCGAGGTCGTCCCGCTGAAAGTAATCTTCGGCGAGGAGACGTTCCGGGATGGCGTCGACATGAACAACCAGGAGTTCTTCGCGCGCCTGGCGACCTCCACCAAGCTGCCAACCACCTCGGCGCCATCGCCCGGCGAGTTCGCCGAGGTCTACCAACGTCTCGCCAAAGACCACGAAGGCTGCATCTCGATCCACATCGGCGCTCAACTTTCGGCCACTGCTGAATCGGCGCGGGTGGGTGCCCAGAGCGTCGATGGATTCAAGGTCAACGTCATCGACAGTGAGACCGTGACGATGCCGATGGCCTTTCTCTGCAAGGTCGCGGCGGAGTCAGCCGGCCTCGACGAGGCGACGGCCGCGGTGAACCAGCGCATTCCCGGGTGTCGCGTGCTAGCGCTGCTCGACACGCTTCGGTACATCGAGATGGGTGGGAGGGTGAGTCGGGCGCAGGCCATGATCGGCACCATGCTCGACCTCAAGCCGCTGCTCCTCGTCAAGGATCGTGAGATCAAGTCGGTGGACCGCGTGCGCACGCGGTCGCGGGCCATCCCGCGAATGATCGAGTTCTTCGAGTCCGACATGCCGGTCGAGTACGTGGGTGTGATGCACGGGGAGGCGCCCGAGGACGCCGAGCGTATCGCCGCCGGCCTGCGCGAGCGGCTGCCGGACCTCGAGATACCGATCAGTCAGATCGGCTGCGTGCTCGGGACGCACACCGGCCCGAAAGCTCTGGGGGTCGTCTACATCAAGAAGTAGTCGTCGCTCGCCCGCTGGGTGTGAACACAAGGCTGCGCCCTGGCAGCGGCCAGACGCGGAGCAGCGGCGGCGTGAGGGCGATGACTCGCGGCAGGACCGCCACGGCCAGCCTGTAGGCACGCTGCTGCCGGCGTCCCCATGGCAGGCCGTACTGCTCGCGCAGCGCCGGCGCCAGCAGCCCGGTCGTGATCACGTTCAACGGCAGCATCACCGGGCCAGATAGCAGGCGCACCCGCGGCTGCATCACCTGCGAGGCGAGCTCGCGCGCGCGCTCATCCACTCGTACCGGTCCGCTCGACACCATCTTTTCGAGGTACTCGTCGAAATCGTGGACCGTGCTCGGAAATCGATCACCCGAAATTCCCAACAGCTCTCCCAGCAGCTTGAACTCGTGGTGGAACGTCTCGCGCTCGCGAGGCAGAAGGCGCTGCACGAATGTGTCGTACGTCACCAGCGCCGTGTCGGCCAACGTCGCGTAGACCCACAGCAAGAGGTCAGGATCAAGCGCGCGATAGTCGCCGCCCTGGACCTTGGCATGGACCTGGTTTACACGTCGCGCGGCGGCAAGCGCAGTCTCGCGATCGCCGAACACGATCGCCATCGTCATCCGGATCGTCCTGCGCAGCCGGCGGATCGGGTGTGCGCGGAAGTCCGAATGCTCGTCTACACCGGCGGCGACCTTGGGATGGGCGAGCTGCATGAGCAGCGCGCGGCCTCCGCCGAGCAGGAGGATGTTCTCGCGGTTCACACGCCGGGTGATGGAGTCCTCCGCAAACAGGCCGAGCCTCACCGTGCCATCTTATTAATGTGGGCGCGCAGCTCTTCACGTTCGGGGCCGCGTTTCTCGGCTCGGCGGTCGAGTCGGTCGAGGCCCTGACGATAGTTCTCGCCGTCGGTCTCACGCGAGGCTGGCGAGCGCCCCTTTACGGCACCGTCGCGGCGCTCGTCTCGCTGGCTGTGTTGGTCGTGGTCTTCGGCCAGCTCATCGTGCAGCGCGTGCCAGAGTCCAGCCTCAAGCTCATCATCGGCACCCTTCTTTTGCTCTTCGGCCTTCGATGGCTGCACAAGGCGGTCCTGCGCTCGGCGGGCGTCGTGGCCATGCATGATGAGGACCACGCCTACCAGCAGACGGTCAGCCAGCTGCAGGGGGCGGTTGAGCGCAGGGACTGGGTGGGCTTTGTCATTGCGTTCAAGGGCGTCTTTCTCGAAGGCACCGAGGTCGTCTTCATCGTCGTCGCCGTCGGAGGCACAAGCAAATATTTCCCGGAGGCTGTCGCGGGTGGCCTCCTCGCGATGCTGGTGGTGGCTGTGATCGGCGTTGTCGTCCGGAAGCCGCTTGCGAGAGTCCCCGAGAACACCCTCAAATACGCGGTCGGCATTATCCTGACGAGCCTCGGCACCTTTTGGGCGGCCGAGGGGATGGGGGCCTCGTGGCCCTTTGACTTCGTATCCATCTTCTTCCTCGTCGCGGTCTTTCTCGGCGCGTCGCAGCTGGCGGTGATGCTGGTCCGCCGCAGCCCCGTGCTTGCGTGAGCTTCCTAAAGTCCGCCGCGTTGCAGGTGATCGGTCTGTTCGTCGCCGACTGGGTTCAGACCGCGGTCATCGTCGCCATCCTGGCTGCCGCCTGGTACGCAATCGCAGGGCTGCACGCGCTGCCGCTTCCAGTGCTCGTCGGGCTGGTGCTGCTCCTGGCGGCCCAGCACGTCTGGTTTGCGGTCGCCGAGGCTCGCCGGGAGGGGCGGTCTAGGCAGTCGCCTTCGCCATCTCCGAGTTGAAGGAGTCGACCAGCGGCCGATAGAAGTCGTCGATCTCCGTTCCGATCTTGTTGAAGTCATAGGCGCTGATCTTGTTGGCGTCCTTCTCGACGGACTGCTCTGCGCTGGTGATCGCGTTCAGGTCACCGGCCGCGGCTGCGTCGAGCAGCTTGCCGAAATCCGTGACCAATGACTGGAAGTCGACCATGAGGTCGTGAAGCTCCGTCGGGAGGCCTGGCGCGGTGGACAGCTGGAGCGCCTTGTCGACGTGGGTCTTCATGGTCGCCAACGTCGCCTTGGCTCCAGGGAGGTCGGCGTTGGCGCTCTGGGTGCCGAGCGTATCAAGGTCAATTGCGGCATCCATGAACGCCTGCAGGAACTGCCCGTCCAGGACGTAGTCGCCGGCGACCGTCTTTGCGTTGGTCAGCGCCTTGCGGGCGTGGTCGATCCGAACAGACTCTTTGTCCAGGTTTCCCCGGCTCAGCACCGTGAGCCACTGCTGCTCATTCAGGCTCGCTTTGGCCGAGACCAATGACGCATCGTCGTTGGCCACCTGGTCGCCCGCCGATTTCGCGTTTGCCACGAACTGGTCGATCAAGGTCCGGGCTTGCTTGGGATCGAAGGACGCACTGCTGCTAAGACCATTGAACTTCGTGTCGATGTCCTTGAACGTAGTGTTGAGGCTGTTCTGATGAGAGATCACTGTGTTCAGGCTTTTGTTGGCGCCCGAGACGCGGGCCGACGAGTATGCGAAGCCGGCGACCGCGTAGCCGATGATTCCGATCAGCACGATGACCACGACGACGACCGCGATGATGGTGCTCCGCAGCCCGGTCGAAAGCCCTGATCCGCGAGCAGAAGCCGGCGCCAGAGCGTCGGGCGGTGCGGGCGGCGGCGGCGGAGCATCCGGGGGCGGTGGTATCACCGCGCCAGTTTAATTGAGGATAATCGCCCTTCCCCAGGCACTGGACGCGCCCGTCACGACCCTGCCCAAGGTCAAACCGGCCAATGCCAAACAGCTGGCCAAGCTCGGCATCGTGACGATCCGAGACCTGCTCCTGACGCTCCCCTTCGACTGGGAGGCCTATGGCGCGCCGGCCGAAGTGTCGCAGCTAATCCCCGGCCGCCAGGCCAGCGTCATCGGCACGATCACAGCGATCAGCGCGAAGGTCACGCCGCGTCGGCGCATGCGGCTGACGGAGGCGACCATGCGCGACGACTCAGGGTCTGGGCTGAAGCTGGTGTGGTTCAACCAGGCTTTCATCGCGAAGCAGCTGCACAAGGGCGATCGCGTCGCGGTCGCCGGGAGCGTGAAAGAGTCCCGGTACGGCGGAATGCTCGAGATGCAGAACCCTCACCACGAGGTGCTCGAGGACACCGACGATTACGTCCCCACCCGGGTTGGCGCGCTGATGCCCAAGTACCACCTGGTCGCCGGCCTCAGCAACCGGAAGATTGCTGCCTGGGTCGAGGCGGCACTGCCCCTGGCGGGAGAGCTGGAGGACCTGCTGCCCGCGTCAGTGCGTGAGCGCCACAGGCTCTTGCCGATCGCGGACGCGGTCCGGATGGGGCATCGCCCAGAAGACGAGGAGCAGTGGCAGCAGGCCCGGCGGCGAATGACCTTCGCGGAGCTGTTCGAGCTGCAGGCCGCCTTCGCCCTGATGCGCGCCAGCATCGCCGCCGAGCCGGCCACGTCCATCCCCTACCGGCAGGAGGTGATCGAAACCTTCAAGGCCGGAGTCGGATTTGAGCTGACACGCGCCCAGCGCCGCTCGACCTGGGAGGCCTTCCAGGACATGGAGAAGACGACACCGATGAACCGGCTGTTAAACGGCGACGTCGGCTCGGGAAAGACGGCCGTCGCAGCAGCGTGCGTGGCCATGGCGCACGCGGCTGGAATGCAGTCGGTGGTCATGGCGCCGACCGAGATCCTGGCCCGGCAGCACCTGCACCGCTTTCGCGCTTACCTCGAGGAGAGCTTTCCTGGACTGACAGTCGAGCTGTTGATCAGCGGCCAGAACGCGGCCGAGCGGCGGCGAGTGCGCGCCGCGGCAGCATCAGGTCACTGCGCGCTGGTCGTCGGCACGCACGCGCTGATCGAGGACGATGTGGAGTTCGCCAGTCTCGGCCTTGCGGTCGTCGACGAGCAGCATCGTTTCGGCACCCGCCAGCGAGAGCTGCTGCGCGCCAAGGGCAGCGGCCGGCCGCATTTCCTAGCCATGACCGCGACGCCCATTCCGCGCACGCTGGCGCTGGCCCTTTACGGGGAAATGTCCGTCTCGGTGATCGACGAGCAGCCTCCCGGGCGCACGGCGGTTGAGACCAGCGTCGTCGCGCCGGAGGACCGCCAGAACGCCTACGACCTCGTGCGTGAGCAGGTCCGTTTGGGCCGCCAGGCTTTTGTGATCTGTCCCCTCATCGAAGAGTCCGAGGTCCTCACGGTGCGGTCGGCTGTCGCCGAGTTCGAGCGTCTTCAGAAGGACGTTTTTCCGGAGCTGCGCATGGGACTTGTGCACGGTCGCCTGAAAGAGAAGGACGAGGTGATGAAGGCCTTTGTATCAGGCGAGGTCCAGGTCCTCGTCGCGACGGCCGTCGTCGAGGTCGGCATCGACGTTCAGAACGCGACGGTGATGATGATCGAGGGCGCCGACCGTTTCGGCCTTGCTCAGCTGCACCAGTTCCGAGGTCGCGTCGGCCGCGGCGCGGCGCAGAGCCACTGCCTCTTGCTGACCGACGATCCATCGGAGCCGGCCTTGAACAGGTTGCAGCTGATGACGCAGATTCGCGACGGTTTCAAGCTCGCCGAAGAGGACATGCGCATCCGGGGGATGGGCGAGCTGATGGGGCCGCGCCAGCACGGCATGTCCGACCTTGCGATGCGTGCGCTCGAGCAGCCCGAGCTGATCAACGAGGTCAGGCAGGAGGCCGAGCGCGTGATCGAATCGGATCCGGGGTTGCAGCAGAGCCCACGTCTCAAGGCGGCCATCGCCCACCGGCTTGATGTGACGTCGATCAGCTAGTCGGGTGGCGTGTAGGCCGCAGGGCAATGCCGGGTGGGGGTGGATCTGGCACTACCGCCGATACTTAGCACACTCATGGACGACATCTCGCCGCTTCGGTTGACGGAGTACAGCCACGGGGCCGGTTGAGCCTGCAAGCTCAGCCCGGTGGAGCTAGGGCAGGTACTGGGGGCGCTGCCCCCGATCGTCG
>DATHDR010000257.1:0-3342 GCA_035318965.1 Verrucomicrobiia bacterium
GGGCCTTCAACGATGAGGGTGGTACCCCAGTCGGTGTCGCAGCCATGCGCACCGTCCTCGGAATGTGACGTTGATCGCCGGCCAAACGAGCCCCAGGATCGAGAAGTCCCTTTGGCTGGTCGATATACGTTGGCATTCGGCCTGTAGCGAAACCGCCAACCTGGCACAAGTGGTATTGACCACTTGTCGATTTTGTGCTTTACTCCCGCTCGTAATGACTGCGGCAGGACAATACCACTTGAGTTCCGCGGCTTCCTGAATGAACAAGCAGGAAGACACTCGAGACCGGATCCTGGACCTGATCGAAGGTCTCGATGTGGGCCACTCAATTCCCTCCGAGCGACAGCTCACAGGTGATCTTGGCGTCTCGCGGTTGACGGTCCGGGCGGCTCTGGATGAGCTGGTTCGCGACGGCTATCTCGAGCGCCGTCACGGCAGTGGCACCTACGTCACCGAACCCAAGATCGCCCAACCGCTGACCCTTACATCGTTCAGCAACGACATGCGTCGCCGCGGCATGGTTCCAGGGAACCGGACGCTCGAGCTGACCACAATCCTTGCCGGCGCTCGGCTGGCCCACAAGCTGGCAGTCTCCCCCGACGCCCGGATCGTTCGAGTCAAGCGACTACGGCTCGCCGATTCCAAACCAATGGCGATGGAGGTCCTTCACGTTCACGAAGGGCTAGTCCCAGGGCTAACTCGGTCCGATTTCGAGGACCACTCCTTTTACGACTTGCTTGCGGAACGGTATGGAATCGTCATCGCATCCGGTACGCAGAGCATCGAGCCGACAGTGACCAACGAGGAAGAGTCGGAGGTGCTGGGCGTGCCCCTGCACTCGCCGGCATTTCTTTTCGAGCGGACGACCGTTTCCGAGTCAGGGCGGATCGTCGAGTTCGTCCGCTCCATCTATCGCGGCGACCGTTATCGCCTGGTCGCCGACCTCGTGCTGCAGAGGGGCCGCAACGGACGCTCGGCCGGCGTTCCACGCGGCCGGTCGTCTGCGGCACAGGAAAGAGAGGGCGACCATCCGGATGGCGAACAAACGCCGCATTCAACCTATAGGGGGAATTCGAACAAATGAAGGTTAGGAAGTTCTGGCTGGGCACCATGGTGCTGGCGACCGCGATCGTCGCAGCGGCCTGTGGAGGTGGTACCAGCAACAACGCGGCCGATGAAACCGGCACGCTGACCGTCTGGCTGATGAACGGCAGCGCGCCCTCAAGCGTGATCGACGCAGTCAACGCCGACTTCAAGGCGAAATATCCAAAAGTGACCGTCAACGTCGAGATCCAGCAATGGGGTGACGTCGGGACCAAGCTCGACACGGGCTTTGCCGGCAGCAATCCACCTGACGTGATGGAGCTCGGTAACACGCTGGTGGCCAAGTACGCCGCGGCCGGGGCGCTCGCGGACATCAGCGGTAAGAAGTCCAGCTTCGACAACTCCGCCACGTGGCTCCAGTCCCTGACGGACTCATGCACGGTGAGCGGCAAGTTGTACTGCGTGCCGTACTACGCCGGCAGCCGCGCGATCATCTACCGCAAGGACTTGTTTGCGTCAGCAGGCGTCCAGCCGCCTGACAGCCTCGACGGCCTCATGACCGTCGGACAGAAGCTCATGGCGGCGAACAGCTCCGACCCGAACTTCTCGGCCCTGTACTTTCCTGGCAAGTACTGGTACGCGGCGCTTCCTTTCATCTGGGACAGCGGCGGCGACATCGCAACCCAATCGGGAGGCAAGTGGCAGGGATCACTAAGCAGCTCCAGCTCTCAGCAAGGCCTGACCACACTGAGCAAGCTGGTCAGCTCTCTGTCCAAAGCCGACAAGACCGGTGACGAGGCGAAGCAGGATGCAGCCTTCGCGCAGGGTCATATCGCCATGATCATCGCCAACGGCTGGGAGGTCGGCGTCATCACCGACCCCAAGGCAGGCGACCCAAAGCTCGCCGACAAGCTGGGCGCATTCCCGATCCCCAGCAGCAAGGCGGGTCAGACGGCTCCGGTCTTTCTCGGCGGCTCTGACCTCGGCGTAGCACAGAAGAGCAAGCACCAGAACCTGGCCAACGCCTGGATTGCCCTTTTGACCGGCAACAAGCACATGAGTGAGATGGCGACAACAGGCGGCGTCATTCCGAACAACACCTCGATGCTCAACCTCGGCACCGGCCTCAACGCCGTCTTCTATGGGGCCGCGAAGAACAGCAAGTTCGTACCCAACTCGCAGAACTGGGCGAGCGTCGAAAATGCCAACGTACTTCCCGACATGCTCGTCAAGATATTCACCAAGCAGATGGCAATTCCGGACGCGACGAAGGCGGCCAGCGACAAGATCACATCTCTTTTGAACGGCGGCTCTTAGCAGCTCCGTTAACAAGACCGAATACAAGGGGCTGGTTCGATGGGATTGGCAATCGCGGCGCCCGACCTCGAACCGGCCCCCCGCCGTCACTGGCGGCATCGGGTCGACCTTCTCCCGTATGCGCTGATCGCGCCAAGCGTCGCAGTGATCGCGGGCGTTCTCGCGCTTCCGCTCGTCACGCTCGTAGGGCTTTCACTCCAGAACTACGGGCTGCGCGAGCTGATCGCCCATCAGGGCCGGTGGGTCGGGCTCGATAACTACAAGGCGATCCTGACCGACCCACTCTTCCACCAGGTGGTGATTCGAACGCTCCTTTTCACGCTCACATGCGTCGCCCTGACGATCGTTCTGAGCACGCTGATCTCGCTTCTGCTGCTCAGGGTTCGTCAGGCGATCCGGGTGCTGGTCGCGAGCGCACTGATCTTCGTTTGGGCGACGCCGGTAATCGTCACCGTAGACATCTGGCAGTGGATGTTCGACTACGAATTCGGTGTCATCAACTATCTGCTGACGCAGCTGCACGTCGGCAACTACGTGCATCACAACTGGTTCGATAACCCCGTGCAGGGTCTGGCTGTCATCGCGCTCATCGTGGTGTGGGGGGCAATCCCATTCGTCACCATCACGCTCTTTGCCGGCCTCCTGCAAGTGCCGGGCGACCTCATCGACGCGTCCAGAGTCGATGGGGCCAATGCGTGGCAATCCTTCTGGCACGTCACCGTGCCAATCCTCAAGCCAATCTTCTTGATCGTCACCTGCCTCTCCACGATCTGGGACTTCGGCGTCTTCAACCAGATCTACGTGCTGCTTAACCAGCGGCCGAGCTCCGATTACTACACCATCGCCATCTACTCGTACCGCGAATCGTTTGGCGTGACGAAGTACGGCCTGGGCGCGACCATCGCGGTCGTCATGGTGCTCATTCTTGTCGCCGTCACATTCTTCTATGTGAAAGAGACGCTCGAAGTGGCTGACATGAAG